>NZ_JBHSQW010000001.1:0-153543 GCF_042658695.1 Pseudonocardia hispaniensis
CCGGCAACAACGGCTCCAGACGCGCCCACTCGGCGTCGGTCAGATCGTGACGATCCAGCACCACACCTGCCTACCGCATCCGACACCCAAGATCCACGGGACACGCTCTAGGGTCGCGTGGTTCAGGTCTCGGTGAGCCTGCCCGCGGTCACCACCCAGTGCCGGGTGGCCCGGACGGTGTCGAGCATCCGGCGGTCGTGGGTGACGAGCAGCACGGTCCCGGGGAAGCTGTCCAGTGCCTGCTCGAGCTGTTCGATCGCCGGAAGGTCGAGGTGATTCGTCGGCTCGTCCAGGACGAGCAGGTTGACCTCGCGCGCCTGCAGCAGCGCCAGCGCGGCCCGGGTCCGCTCGCCCGGTGACAGCGACGCTCCTGGTCGTCGGACGTGTGCGGCGGTCAGGCCGAACTTGGCCAGCAGGGTTCGCACCTGCGACTCCGGCCAGTCCGGTACCGCCTCGCCGAACGCGCGGGCCAACGGCACATCGTCGAGGTACAGCCGCCGTGCCTGGTCGATCTCGCCGACCCGCACCCCGGCTCCCAGCCCGGCGCTGCCCTGGTCGACCGGGATACGCCCGAGCAGGGCGCCGAGCAGCGTCGATTTGCCCGCGCCGTTCGCCCCGGTGATGACGACGCGGTCGGCCCAGTCGACCTGCGCGGTGATCGGGCCGAGGGTGAACTCGCCGCGGCGTACCACCGCCGCGTTCAGGCCGGCGGCGACGGTTCCGGAGCGCGGCGCCGCGGCAATGGTCATCCGCAGTTCCCATTCCTTGCGCGGCTCCTCGACGACCGCGAGCCGCTCGATCATCCGCTGCGTCTGGCGGGCCTTGGCGGCTTGCTTCTCGCTGGTCTCGGCGCGTGTCCTGCGGCTGATCTTGTCGTTGTCGGTGGCCTTCCGGCGGGCGTTGCGGACGCCGTGGCTCATCCAGTTGCGCTGCATGACTGCGCGTTTGCGGAGGCTGTCGAGCGTGTCGGCGTACTCCTCGTAGGCCTCGCGCGCGTGCCTGCGCGCGATCTCGCGCTCTGCGCGGTAGCTGTCGTAGCCGCCGTCATAGACACCGACCTGCTGCTGGGCCAGATCCAGCTCGACGACCCGGTTCACCGTGCGGGCCAGGAACTCGCGGTCGTGGCTGACGATCATCGCAGGCGACCGCAGGCCCTGCACGAAGCGCTCGAGCCGGGTGAGGCCGTCGAGGTCGAGGTCGTTGGTGGGCTCGTCGAGCAGCAGCACGTCGTAGCGGGACAGCAGCAGGGCGGCCAACCCCGCCCGGGCGGCCTGGCCGCCGGACAGGGCCATCATCGGGGTGGCCAGGTCGACTCCGAGACCCACCTCGGCAGCCACCTCGTCGGCCCGCTCCTCGAAGTCGGCGCCACCGAGGGCGAGCCAGCGGTCGAGCGCGGCGGCATAGGCGTCGTCGGCCCCGGCGAGACCCGCTGCGAGAGCGGTCGCGGACTTGTCCATCGTGGACTGTGCGGCGGCCACTCCGGTGCGCCGGGCGAGGAACTGCGCGACGCACTCGCCGGGACGCCGGTCGGGCTCCTGCGGCAGGTGCCCGACCGTGGCCGTGGGCGGGCTGACGGCGATCTCCCCGGCCTCCGGAACCAGCTCGCCCGCCAGCAGCCGAAGCAACGTGGACTTGCCGGCTCCGTTGGCTCCGACGAGGCCGACGATGTCGCCGGGGGCGACGACGAGATCGAATCCGGAGAACAGCACGCGTTCGCCGTGGCCCGCGGCGAGGTCGGTGGCCTGGAGGGTGGCGCTCATCTCGGTACAGACCCTAGAGGATCGACCAGATCGACCAGATCGACCAAGGCGAGCGAGGTCGTGGGTAGTGTCGGCATCAATTGCCGCTTGCTGCTCGCGCCCGTCCTCACAGTGCGCGGCGGAACCGATTGCCTCGTCCTGCCCGGGCGTGACGAACGGCAACCGAACCCGTCCGACGGTGACAGGGCGCGGGAAACGATCGGGAGGTCGCCCCGCATGCCCGAGCACTACGCCCCGATGCCCACCGACTGGACCCGCGCGCTCGCCGTCGTCGCCCATCCGGATGACCTGGAGTACGGCGGGTCGGGCGCGGTCGCACGCTGGACCGCCGAGGGGCGCAGCGTCGCCTACCTGCTGGCCACCCGTGGGGAGGCGGGCATCGATGCGATGCCGCCCGAGGAGTGCGGCCCGCTGCGAGAGGCGGAGCAGCGGGCCGCGGCCGCGGAGGTCGGGGTGTCGGTGGTGGAGTTCCTCGACCATCCCGATGGGTTGATCGAGTACGGCGTCCGGTTGCGTCGTGACATCGCCGAGGCGATCCGGCGGCACCGCCCGGAACTCGTGGTGACCAGCAACCACCGGGAGCACTGGCCGAGCGGCGGGCTGAACATGGCGGACCATCGCGCCGTCGGGCTCGCCGTGCTCGACGCCGTGCGCGACGCCGCCAACCGGTGGTTGTTCCCCGAGGTCGGTGAGCCCTGGAGTGGCGTCCGCTGGGTGGCGATCGCGGCGTCCCCACTGGCAGGCCACGCCGTGGATATCACCGCGACGTTCGATCGCGCGGTGGCCTCGCTGCGTGCGCACCGGGCCTATCTCGCCGGATTGAGTGGCGCGATGGCTGACCCCGAGGCGTTCCTGCGGCCGGCGGCTGAGGCCGTCGGCGCTCGGCTGGCTGGGGCCAAGCTGGGTGTGGCGTTCGAGCTGATTGAGCTGTGACCCTTCCGCCGCAGGTCACGAAGCCCCGTGAGTGCGTAACAGTGTTAGAACACTGTTACGCACTCACAGCGGGTTCTAGGCTGCGGGAGTGAACCCCTCGACCGTGCAGGCGACGGTGATCGTCGACGAGCTGGTGCGGACCGGTGTCACCGATGCGGTGCTGTGCCCCGGCTCGCGCAACGCCGCGCTCGCCTTTGCGCTGCACGCCGCCGACGCCGCCGGGCGGTTGCGGCTGCACGTGCGGATCGACGAGCGGACCGGGGGGTTCCTCGCGCTCGGCCTGGCCCTGCGCTCGGGACGACCGGTGCCGGTCTGCACGACGTCGGGCACCGCGGTGGCGAACCTGCATCCGGCGGTGCTGGAGGCGGCGCACGCCCACGTGCCGCTCATCGCGCTCACCGCCGACCGTCCGCCGCAGCTCATCGGGACCGGCGCCAGCCAGACGATCACGCAGCCCGGGATCTTCGGCGCCGCGGTCCGGCTCGCCGCGTCCGCCGCCATGCCGACCCGGTCCATCGGCGACCAGGCGCACTGGCGGTCGGTGGTCGACCGGGTCGTCGCGGCCGCCGCGGGTGCGTTCGGCGGCCCGCCCGGACCGGTGCATCTCAACGTGCCGTTCGCTGAACCGCTCGTGCCGGACGGCGCGCCGGAAGCCCTCGCGGGACGCGCCGACGGCGCCCCGTGGACGGCCGCGGCCCCGGGGCGGCGCAGCGCGCCCGTGCTCCCGCTCGACCCGGCCGCCGCCACGCTGGTGGTGGCCGGGCACGGCGCGCCCCCCGGGCTCGACCTCGGCGGCGCCCCGGTGATCGCTGAGCCGTCCTCGGGCTACTGGGCCGAGGGGTTGCGCGCGGGCCCGTGGTTGCTCGGTGCGCCGGCCGCGGCCCCGCTGCGCCCGGCCCAGGTGGTCGTGCTCGGGCGCCCGACGCTGCACCGTTCGGTCCAGCGCCTGCTGGCCGACCCGACGGTCGAGGTGTTCGCGGTCGATGATCCGGCGGGCGCGCCGTGGACCGACGTCGCCGCCACCCTGCGCGCGACGGGCTCGTTGCCCGCGCTCCGCCCGCCCCGGGAGTGGACCGGTCGCTGGCACGCCGCCGACGCCGCCGCCGCGGCCGCCCTCGACACGCAGTTGGACGGCGCGACGGCGCCGGGTGGGCTGCGGCTGGCCCGGGCGCTGCTCGCGAGTCTGCCCGATGGTGCGGTGCTGGTGCTCGGTTCGTCGAACCCGATCCGCGACGTCGCGCTCGCCGCCGTCCCCCGCACCGGGGTCCGGCTGATGTCCAACCGTGGGGTGGCCGGCATCGACGGCGTCGTGTCGACGGCCGTCGGCGTCGCGCTCGCCGGCCGCGGCCGGGCCTACGCGCTGCTCGGCGACCTCACGCTGCTGCACGACACGACGGGGCTGGTCATCGGGCCCGACGAACCCCGCCCGGACCTCACCCTGGTCGTGCTGAACGACCGCGGTGGGGGCATCTTCAGCCTGCTGGAACAGGGTGCGCCTGAGCACGCCGGCGCCTTCGAGCGGGTCTTCGGCACCCCGCATCCGGTCGATCTCGCGGCCTTCTGCGCCGCGCTGGGCGTCGCTCATACCCACGTCGAGGACCTCGCGGGCCTGCCCGCCGCGGTGGCGCCGGGGCCCGGTCTGCGGATGGTCGAGGTCCGGGCCGACCGGGCCGTCCTGCGGTCAGGACACGCCGCGTTGCGGGCGGCGGTCAACACCGCGGTCGGTCGCGTCGTCGCCGAGGCGGCCTGAGCGAGGGTGGCCACGCCGGGTCCGATAGAGAGGAGTATTTTCCGGTCAATCAGGGTCCGGGAGAGTCGGGACGAGAGGTGCGCGGTGGGAGTTCCGGCCGGGAGCACGCGGGTCGTGCTGCCGTTCGCGCTGATCGGCACCGCGTGCGTGGTCGCGGGCGGTCTGCTGGCCGCGGTGACCGCCTCGGCGCCGTCTCAGCAGGCCTCGTGGGCGTCGGCCTACCTGGTGCTGGTCGGCGGTGTCGCCCAGATCGGGCTGGGCGCCGGTCAGGCGATATTCGCCCCGCGGACCTCGGCGCGGTTCCTGACGGCGCAGGTCATCGGCTGGAACGGGGGCAACGCCGCGGTGCTGCTGGGGACGCTGCTCGGTGTCCTCCCGCTGGTCGACGTCGGCGGCGTCCTGCTGGTGGTGGCCTTGGCCCTGTTCGTGCACCGGGTGCGGGCCGACGCCGTGCCGCGAGCGGCCGGGCTGAACCGATGGCTGCTGCGCGGCTACCGGTTGCTGGTGCTGATCGTGCTGGTGAGCATCCCCATCGGGCTGGTGCTCGCCCGGCTGCGGTCCTGACCGGGCCGCGTGCGGCACGCTGCCGGCGAGCCGATCAGGCCGGGCCGGCCGCCTCCAGCGCTTCGCGCACCGCGAGGAGCTTGGCGGCGGCCTCCCGGACCTCGGTGTCCGGGTCGGAGTCGGCGACGATGCCGCACCCGGCGAACAACCGGGCGGTACAGCCGTCGAGCTGGGCGCAGCGCAGCGCGATACCGAACTCGCCGTCACCGGTGGCGTCGACCCAGCCGACCGGCCCGGCGTAGCGGCCCCGGTCCATGCCCTCCAGCTCGGCGATGAGCGCCAGGGCCCGGTCGCGGGGGGTCCCGCCGACGGCGGCGGTCGGGTGCACCGCCTCGGCCAGCCGCAGCAGCGTGGCAGGGGAGCGCGGGTCGAGCCGGCCGGTGACGTCACTGGCCAGGTGGGAGACGTTGGGCAGGGTGAGGGTCGAGGGCACCTTCGGCGCGACCAGGTCGATGCAGTGCGGGCGCAACGCGTCGGTCAGCGAGTCCACGGCGAGGGCGTGCTCCCACCGATCCTTGGCGGAGGTGAGCAGAGCGCCGTCGAGATCGGCGTCCTCCCCGGGCCAGATCGTGCCGGCCAGCACCCGCGAGGACACGACGTCGCCCGTCCGGCGCAACAGCAGTTCCGGTGTCGCGCCGACCAGGCCGTCGACGGCGAACGCCCAGCAGGTCGGATACCGTCGGGCCAGCCCGCCCAGCAGGAACCGGGCATCGAGTGGCTGCTCGCCGACGGCCAGCAGGTCGTGCGCCAGCGCGGCCTTCTCCAACTCGCCCGCGCGCATCCGGCGCACGGCCTCGGCGACCGCGCCGCGGTAGCGGTCGACCGGCAGCAGCCCGTCGCCGTAGCGCAGGGTGCCGCTCGCCCGCACCGGGACGACCGAACGCACCGGGGGTGTCGCGCCCCCCGTGCCGAACTCGGTGATCCACGCCTGTCCGCCGCGGCGTCCGACGACGATCCTGGGCACCACCAGCACCGACCCGAGCGAGAGGTCGCTGAAGGTGAAGCTCGCGAAGGCGACCGCCCCGGTCCCGGGCCGGCGTACCTCGTCCTGCACCTCGAGCCGGTCGGTGAAGGTGCGCCACCATGCGTCGGCGGCGGCGAACCGCTGCGGCCCCGCGGCGGTGAAGCGGGCGACCTCGCCCCACCCCACGAGACCGTCGGATCCGCGGACCCACGAGAGCGGGCCGCGGTCGTCGGGGAGCAGGTCGAGCAGCCGGCCCGGGTCCTCCACCGTGCGCGTCCGCACGCGCAGCCCAGCCGGCAGCGGGGCGATGGTCACGATTCCGAGGGTAGGGAACCCGCTGGAGGCGCGCGCGTTCACCCCGGTCGGTGCTGGTCACACCCTCGCTAGACTCACCCGCCGTGACCAGCAGCGCCGGTGAGCTGATCGACGAACTCGCAGGGTCGGCCCGGACCGCCCTGCGGGTCCTGCGCTACCGGCTCCCTGAGCTTGTCGTCGGCCTCGGGGTGCTGATCACGGCGCTCGCCGCGCTGGCGCTGGCCGGTTCCGCGCTCGACGACCGTTCGATCGACGCCCACCGCGCGGTCACCACGGCGGAGGTGCTGGAGGGGTCGAGCTTCGGCCGGACCCTCGTGCGGTTCACGTTGCCGAACGGGCAGGCCGTGGTACCCGAGCGCGGGGTGCTGCACCCGCGCGGAGTGCCGGTGGGGGGCTCGATCCTCGTCGAGTACGACGCGGCCAAACCGGACCTGGTCCGGGTCGCGGGCCGCAGCACCCTCGACGGCCTGGGAACGACCGGCGCGGGCTTGCTGGGGGTCTGGGCGGTGCTGGGGACGACGGCGGTGTGGCTGCGCCGCCGCCGAGCCGAACGCGAGCGGTTCGCTCAGCGCGACGGCTCGGACGCCGGTTCAGCCGACTGAGCGCCCCGGCCCGCGGCCAGCGCCACCCCGAGGACGGTGACCGCCATCCCGGTGAGCTCGACCCAGCCCAGTCGCTCGCCGAACAGCCCGAAGGCCATCAGCGCGGTGATCCCGGGGACCAGATAGAAGTAGCTGGTGACCTGGGTTGCCGCGCCCCGGCGCAGCATGAGGAACAGCAGTGAGATCCCGCCGCCGGTGAGCACCAGGATCGACCAGGCGAGCGCCCCGGCCAACTGGGGAGTCCACGTCACCCGGAATGACTCGAACGCGACGACGAACGGCGCGGTCACCGCGATCGACGCGGTGAACTGCACGACCTGGCCGGTACGCAGGTCGAACTCCGGGCAGAACCGCTTCTGGTACAGCGTCCCGGCGGTGATCGCGACGAGTGCCAGCGTGGTCAGCCCGACGGTGAGCACCGACAGCCCGCTGGTGGTCAGCTTGGCCGAGACGACGAGCGCCACGCCGAGAAACCCGAGCACCAGACCGATCACCCGGCGCGCGCCCAGCCGCTCGCCGAGCAGCCACCCGACGACGGCCGTGAGCACCGGTTGCAGGTTCACCACCAGGGCCGCCACGCCGGCGGGCATCCCGGCCGCGATCGCCGCCCACACCCCGCCGAGATAACCGGCCTGGATCCCGATGCCGGCGATCGCCAGATGCCCGGCCTGGCGCCACCCGGGCCAGGTGGCGCGCGCGAGCAGCGCGAGGGCGCCCATCAGGACGACCACGCCCGCGTAGCGCAGCAGCAGGAAACTCAGCGGCTCGGCGTAGGGGGCGGCGACCTTCGCGACGACGAAGCCGGACGCCCAGATGAGGACGAACAGGAACGGCGTTGCCCGGACGGCGACGGTGCCGCGGCCGGGTGCCGTGGATCTGGTGGGGGTCGTCGAGGCCGTGGCGATGGGTCGACCGTAGGCGAGCGACGGCCGGGTCCGCGAGGGCGGGTCCGCTCAGCCGGCGGCCCACCACCCGTGCACCCGCTGCGCCACTCCGGGCGCGGCAACCAGCAGCCCGCCTGCGGGCAGCGGGTCGGGCCTGCCGTCGCGGCCGACGACGACCGCGCCCGCCTCCAGGGCGAGCCCGAGGGCGCCGGCGACGTCCCATTCGTGGTAGCTGTCCAGCACCGTCGCGACGGCGTGGCCGAGGGCAACCTGGGTGATGGCCAGCGCGGCCGACCCGAGAACCCGCACCCCGGCGTGCGCGGCGCCGGCCCGGCGCAGCAGCCCCGCGGTCGCAGGCTCCAGGCACAGCAGCCCACCCGAGGGCGAGGTGCGCGGCGGGACCCGCAGCGTCACGCCGTCGGCCCGGGCCCCGTGCCCGCGGGCGGCCGCGTAGAGCCTGCCCCGGGCCGGATCGGCGACCACGCCGACCACCGGCCCGTGCGGGTCGACCAGAGCCAGGCTGTAGGCGCACCAGGGAAAGCCCGCGACGTAGTTGGCGGTGCCGTCGACGGGGTCGACGACCCAGCGGTACTCGGCGTCGGCGGCGCCGTCGTCCGCGCCGTACTCCTCACCGACCACGGGAATCCCGGGGAACTCCGCGGCCAGGATCCGGCGAGAGTGCCGCTCCAGGGTGCGGTCGGTGTCGGTCACCCAGTCGAACGGGTTCGCCTTGGAGGTGCTCCCGGGCGGCGCCGCACCGGCCCACCGGTCCCGGCCCGACGTCGCCGTGATCACCTCGGTGGCGTCGGAGGCCAGCCGGCTCGCAACATCCAGGGCGCGGGTCACCAACCGTGGGTCCACCGGTGGCGCCGGAGGCATCCGGGATGCGGCGGCATCCGTCGTGGGACTCGAACGAGGCAGGACCGTCATGGCGCCCACCGTCGGTGCACCGCGTGTCCCGGGTAGGACCCGCGGGTGACGGGCGGTGGAGCACCGGGAGACAACTGCGGTCGAGACCCCGCCATCGGGTGGGCGTGCGGAGTTGTTGGGTTCGTGTTTCGTCGGGCGTCGATCGGCTGTCGGTTCCTCGGACCGTGGTTGCGGCACGGTCGGCGATGTGCGCGTGGCGATCGTGTCCGAGTGCTTCCTGCCCGTCGTCAACGGGGTGACCAACTCGGTGCTGCAGGTGCTCACACATCTCACCGCGGCCGGGCACCAGGTGCTGATCATCGCCCCCGGCACGGAGGAGGCAACCTCGTACAACGGGGTTCCGGTGGTCCGGGTGCCCGCGTTCGACCTACCCGTGGTCAACTCGATGCCGGTCGGGGTGCCGACCCGGCGGGTGCTCACCGCGCTGCGCCGCTTCGTCCCCGATGTGGTGCATCTCGCGGCGCCGTTCGTCGTCGGCGCTCGCGGGCTCGCCGCCGCGCGCCGCCTCGGCGTCCCCACGGTCGCGGTGTACCAGACCGATGTCGCCGGGTTCGCCGCGTCCTACGGCCTCGGGCTGACGGCGCGCGCGGCGTGGCGCTGGACGTGCCGGCTGCACTGCCATGCCCACCGCACGCTCGCTCCGTCGAGCTGGGCGGCCGACGCGTTGCGGGCGCGGGGGGTGCCGAGGGTGTACCAGTGGGCGCGCGGGGTCGACACCCGGCGGTTCACCCCGGCGCGCCGCTCGGCGCGGCTGCGTGCCGAGCTCGCTCCCGGTGGGGAGGTGCTCGTCGGGTATGTCGGCAGGCTGGCACCGGAGAAGCAGGTCGAGCGGCTGGCCGCGCTGGCCGGGATGCCGGGGATCCGGATGGTCGTGGTGGGGGCGGGGCCGAGTCAGCAGCGGCTGCGCACGCTGCTGCCCGGTGCGACGTTCCTCGGTTTCCGCGGCGGGGACGAACTGGCCGAGATCTATGCTTCGCTCGACGTGTTCGTGCACACCGGGCCCTCGGAGACGTTCTGTCAGGCCGTGCAGGAGGCGCTGGCGTCGGGGCTACCGGTGGTCGCCCCGGATGCGGGCGGACCCCGGGACCTGGTGCTGCCCGGCCGCACCGGCTGGTTGGTGCCGCCCCGGCCCGACGGCGCCGAGCCCGGCGATCCCACGGCCGAGGCCGCCGACGCGGCGCTGCGCGCGGCGGTGGCGAGCCTGCGCGATCCGGCGCGGCGGGCCCGGTTCGGCGCGGCCGCGCGCCGGTCGGTGCTGCACCGCACCTGGTCCACCGTGTGCGATGAGCTCCTCGGCCACTACGCCGAGGTGATCGGTGCGGCGAGCCGTGCGGCATGAGAATCGTCCAGCTGGCCAACTTCTACGGCCCGCGTTCGGGTGGACTGCGCACCGCGCTGCACCACCTCGGTGCGGGCTACGCCGGACGTGGCCACGAGGTCGTGCTGGTCGTGCCGGGGCCCCGGGCGGCCGACGAACTGCTGCCCAGCGGTGTGCGGCGGGTGACCGTCCCGGCGCCGCTGCTGCCCGGCGCCGGCGGGTACCGCGTGGTCGATCCGTGGCGCGTGCGGCGGCTGCTGACGCGGCTGCGCCCGGACTCGATCGAGGTGTCCGACCGGTTCACCCTGCGCGGGCTGGGGAGGTGGGCGCGCCGGCGCGGGATACCGAGCGTGGTGATCTCCCATGAGCGGCTCGACCGGCTGCTGGCGCAGTTCCTGCTGCCCGCGCGGCGGCGCACCGCGTGGCCGACCTCGCGAACGCCCGGATGGCGGCGGCCTACGACACGGTCGTGTGCACCACCGCGTTCGCCCGCGCGGAGTTCGACCGGGTCGGCGCGGCCAACGTGCGCCAGGTGCCGCTCGGGGTCGACCTCGCGACGTTCGCTCCCGCGCGCCGCGACCTCGGCCTGCGTTCGCAGCTCGCCCGCGGCGCGGACGCGCTGTTGCTGCACTGCGGACGGCTCTCTGCGGAGAAGCACCCGGAACGCAGCATCGACACCGTGGCCGCGCTGCGGGCGTCCGGGGCGCGGATCCGGCTGGTGGTGGTCGGTGACGGCCCGCGGCGGGCGGCGCTGGAGCGCCGCGCGGCCGGGTTGCCGGTGACCTTCGTCGACTTCGTGCCGGACCGGGCCCGGCTCGCGACGCTGCTGGCCTCGGCGGACGTCTCACTGGCGCCGGGGCCGCACGAGACCTTCGGGTTGGCCGCGCTGGAGGCGCTGGCCAGCGGGACGCCGGTGGTGGTGTCGGCGTCCTCGGCGCTGCCCGAGATCGTGGGGGAGCGGGGCGGTGCCAGCGCTGCCGACGACCCCGCCGCGTTCGCCGCCGGGGTCCTCGGGCTGCTGTCCGGGGACCGAGCCGCGCACAGCGCCGCGGCGCGCAGGCGGGCCGAGCAGTTCAGCTGGTCCGCCTCGGTGGACCGGATGCTGGCCGTCCTGTCCCGGGCCTGACGCGCCTGCTGCCGCGGCGGCCGGGTCGAGCGGTAGTCCGTTGTCCTGCCGGCCCGCCCGGCTTTCGACCGGTGCCATCGGGGGCCGGCGGCGGTGCGCGTAGCGTTTCGGCCGGGTGGCGGGTCGCCGCGGGGCAGCGAGCCCGTCCGCCCCGACGACGAGTACGAGGAGACCAGTGAGCCGGGCCGATCTCGACAAGCATCCCGACGACGTCGCCGCGATGTTCGACGGCGTCGCGCGGCGTTACGACCTCACCAACACGGTGCTCACCGGCGGCCAGGACCGGCGCTGGCGGGCGCTGACCCGCAAGGCGCTGCGGCTGCGTCCCGGCGAGCGGGTGCTCGACCTGGCCGCGGGCACCGCGGTTTCGACGGTCGAGCTGGCCCGTTCCGGCGCCTGGTGCGTCGCGGCCGACTTCTCGCTGGGGATGTTGCGGGCCGGAGCGCGCCGCGAGGTCCCGAAGGTCGCGGCCGATGCGCTGCGCCTGCCGTTCCGGGACGGCGTCTTCGACGCGGTGACGATCGCGTTCGGCCTGCGCAACGTCGCCGACCCGGATCTGGCGCTGGCCGAGCTCGCCAGGGTCACCCGGCCCGGGGGGCGGCTCGTGATCTGTGAGTTCGGAACGCCGACCTGGGCCCCGTTCCGCGCCGTCTACCACGATGTGGTGCTCGGTCACCTGCTGCCCGCGGTCGCGCGGTGGGTCTCGTCCAACCCGCAGGCCTACACCTACCTATCCGACTCGATCCGGGACTGGCCCACGCAGCCGGAGCTCGCGGAGCGGATCGCGAAGGCCGGTTGGGTCGATGTCGCCTGGCGCAACCTCACGGGTGGCGCCGTCGCGCTGCACCGCGCCCATCGGCCCTGATCGACCGGTTCCGCACCGATTCCGTGCCGGATGTCACCTCGATCCGCCTACCGGGCGCGCACGGGTGGGACGCGCGTCCTAGACTCGGTGCCGACTTCGTGAATCTGTTCACAAGGAGCCGAATGGCCGCGCCCGAACCCACCAGCGGCTCCGGGACCCGACGCCCGGATGCCGACGCGGATGTCATCGTCGTCGGGGCGGGCCCTGCGGGCTCGACCGCCGCGACGTATCTCGCCCGTGCGGGACTCGACGTCCTGCTGCTCGAGAAGACGCGATTCCCGCGCCCCAAGGTCTGCGGCGACGGGTTCACCCCGCGCGGCATGAAGCAGATCATCGACCTCGGCATCGACTGCTCCGAGCAGAACGGCTGGCTGCACAACCGGGGCCTTCGGGTGCTCGGTGGCGGGGTGAGCCTCGAGCTGGAGTGGCCGACCTTGGCGAGCTTCCCCGACTACGGGGCCGTGCGCCCGCGTCAGGACTTCGACGAGCTGCTGGCCCGCAACGCCGTGAAGGCGGGTGCGCGGCTGCACGAGGAGACCTCGATCACCGAGGCGGTGACCGACGAGCGGACCGGCCGGGTCACGGGCGTCGCCGGATACGTCGGCCGGGGCAAGGACCGCCGTCCGGTCAGCTTTCGTGCCCCGTTGACCCTGGCCTGTGACGGGGTGTCGGCGCGGGTGGCGCTGTCGCTGGGCATCGCCAAGCGTGACGACCGCCCGATGGGGGTCGCGGTGCGCCGCTACTACACCAGCCCGCGCACGAACGACGACTTCCTCGAGTCGCACCTGGAACTGTGGGACCGCTCCGACCCGGCGCACCCGAAGCTGCTGTCCGGCTACGGCTGGATCTTCGGGATGGGTGACGGCACGTCGAACGTCGGGCTCGGCATCCTGTCCACCAGCCGCGCGTTCGGCTCGACCGACTACCGCGCGCTGCTCAAGTCGTGGCTGGACGGGACGCCGCAGGAGTGGGGCTACCGCGACGAGAACGCGGTCGGTCCCGTCGGCGGCGCCGCGTTGCCGATGGGCTTCAACCGGACGCCGCATTACCGGCCGGGCGTGTTGCTCGTCGGTGACGCCGGCGGCACGGTGAACCCCTTCAACGGTGAGGGCATCGCCTACGCGATGGAGTCGGCCCAGATCGCGGCGCGGTGCGCGATCCAGGGGCTGGCTCGTTCGGGCGGCTCGCGGGAGGCGGCGCTGGCGGCCTATCCGGCGCAGCTGAGCCAGGCGCTGGGCGGCTATTACCGGATCGGTAACGTCTTCTCGCGGCTCATCGGCAATCCCACGATCATGCGCTTGGCCACTCGGCACGGCCTGCCGCGCAAGACCCTGATGGCGTTCCTGCTCAAGCTGCTGGCGAATCTGTACGACCCGAAGGAAGGAGACGTGAGCGACCGGGTCATCACCGCGATGACCCGGCTCGCACCGAGTGTGTAGTAAGGCTGTCCTGATCCCGCTGCGGCTGCTGCCCGCGCCTAGGGTCGGCCGCCGTATCGAATCCGAAGAACTGACCGCACTCACGACGAGGGTGTGCCCGAATGCTCGATCCATATCTCCCGCTGGTGCTGTTGTTCGCGCTGGCCGGCGCGTTCGCGCTGTTCTCCGTGACGGCGGCGCCCTATGTGGGGCCGCGTCGGTACAACCGCGCCAAGCTCGACTCCTACGAGTGCGGGATCGAGCCGTCGCCGCAGCCGGTTGTCGGCGCGGGCCGCATGCCGATCGCCTACTACCTGACGGCCATGCTGTTCATCCTCTTCGACATCGAGATGGTCTTCCTCTACCCGTTCGCGGTCAGCGCCGATCTGCTCGGGCTCTTCGGGTTGGTGGAGATCGTGCTGTTCATCGTCGTGGTCGGTTTCGCCTACATCTATGTATGGCGGCGCGGCGGCCTGGACTGGAATTAGAGGAGCGCGCGGATGGGCCTGGAAGAGCACCTGCCCAATGGCGTCCTGTTGACCAGCGTGGAAAAGCTGGTGAACTGGACCCGCAAGTCGTCGCTGTGGCCCGCCACCTTCGGGCTGGCGTGCTGCGCGATCGAGATGATGACGACCGGTGCGCCGCGGTACGACCTGGCGCGCTTCGGCATGGAGGTCTTTCGCGCCTCGCCGCGGCAGGCCGACCTGATGATCGTGGCGGGCCGGGTCAGCAACAAGATGGCCCCGGTCCTGCGCCAGATCTACGACCAGATGCCCGAGCCGAAGTGGGTGCTGGCGATGGGTGTCTGCGCCTCCTCGGGCGGGATGTTCAACAACTACGCGGTGGTCCAGGGCGTTGATCACGTGGTTCCGGTCGATATGTACCTGCCGGGTTGCCCACCGCGGCCGGAAATGCTGATGGACGCCATTCTCAAGATCCACGCCAAGATCATGGACGAGCCGCTCGGCGCGAAGCGGGCCGCGGCACTGGCGGCCAGCGGTCACAAGACCGAGCTCATCCCGTCCTCGATCAAGTACGCGCCGAAGAAGAAGACGGCGGGGATGAAGTAGATGAGCGAGCCAACCGATGGCGGCAACGGCCGGACCGCGCGGCCCGGCGAGATCGAGCGGATCTCGGGCAACGGCGAACTGACGCCCGAACACGGCACCCGCCTCGCCGGACCCGCCGGTCGTGCCCGCTCGGGCATGTTCGGCGTGCCTGACGGCGGGGACACGACCGGGTTCGGTGGGCTGCGGTTGCCCGCCTACTTCCCGGCCCCGGCCCAGCGGCCGTTCGGCGGCTGGTTCGACGACTTCGCCGACGACTTCGCCGACGCGCTCGACGAGCGCGGCATTCCGCGCGCCGCCGTCCAGCAGGTCACGGTCGACCGCGGCGAGATCACCTGTTACGTCGAGCGCGAGCGGATCCGCGACCTGTGCCGGACGCTGCGCGACGAGGAGACGCTGCGCTTCGAGCTGTGCTCGAGCGTGTCCGGTGTCGACTACGGCGTGGACGTGCCGCAGCGCCTGCACGTCGTCTACCACCTGCTGTCGATGACCTACCGGAGGCGGATCCGGCTCGAGGTCGCCGTCGACGTCGAGGACCCGCATGTGCCCAGCGTGGTCGAGGTGTATCCCACGGCCGACTGGCACGAGCGAGAGACATGGGACATGTTCGGGGTGATCTTCGACGGTCACCCGGCGCTGACCCGGATCCTCATGCCCGACGACTGGGACGGTCACCCCCAGCGCAAGGACTATCCGCTCGGCGGGATCCCCGTGGAGTACAAGGGCGCGGAGATCCCACCGCCCGACGAGAGGCGGGCCTACTCATGAGCAGCGATACGTACGACGCCTACGCCCCGGCCCGGGAGACCACCGAGGGCACGGTCTTCACCGTCACCGGTGGCGACTGGGACTCGCTGGTCGACTCCGAGCACGACGACCGGATCGTCATCAACATGGGTCCGCAGCACCCGTCGACGCACGGGGTGCTGCGGCTGGTGCTCGAGCTGGAGGGCGAGAGCGTCACCCAGGCCCGGTCGGTGATCGGCTACCTGCACACCGGTATCGAGAAGAACTGCGAGTACCGGACCTGGACCCAGGGCGTCACCTTCGTGACCCGGGCCGACTACCTGTCGCCGCTGTTCAACGAGGCCGCGTACTGCCTGGGCGTGGAGCGGCTGCTCGGCATCGAGGTACCCCGTCGCGCGCAGGTCGGCCGGGTGCTGCTGATGGAGATCAACCGGATCGGTTCGCATCTGGTGTGCATCGCCACCGGCGGCATGGAGCTGGGCGCGCTGACCGGTATGACCGCCGGCTTCCGGGAGCGCGAGGAGGTGCTCCACCTGCTGGAGTACCTGACCGGTCTGCGGATGAACCACGCGTTCATCCGGCCCGGTGGCCTCGCCCAGGACTTCCCGGAGGACTGGAAGGAGAAGGTCACCGACTTCGTCGCGCTGATGCGCAAGCGATTGCCGGACTATGACAACCTGCTCACCGGTCAGCCGATCTGGAAGCGGCGCCTCGAGGGCGTCGGCTACCTCCCGCTCGATGGCTGCCTCGCGCTCGGCGTGACCGGCCCGATCCTGCGCTCGGCGGGCCTGCCCTGGGACATGCGCAAGGTCGAGCCGTACCTGGGCTACGAGGAGTACGACTTCGAGGTCCCGACGGCGACCGAGGCGGACTGCTACGCCCGCTACCGGCTGCGGGTGGCCGAGATGCACGAGTCGCTCAAGATCATCGAGCAGGCCGTGGCGAAGATGGAGCCGGGCCCGGTGATGGTCGCCGACGGCAAGATCGCCTGGCCCGCGCAGCTGTCGATCGGCTCGGACGGCATGGGCAACACCCTCGAGCACGTTCGCAAGATCATGGGTCAGTCGATGGAGTCGCTGATCCACCACTTCAAGCTGGTCACCGAGGGGTTCCGGGTTCCGCCGGGCCAGGTCTACGCGGCGGTGGAGTCGCCGCGCGGCGAGCTGGGCTGCCACCTCGTCTCCGACGGTGGCACGCGGCCGGTCCGCGTCCATCTGCGCGATCCCAGCTTCGTCAACCTGCAGACCATGCCCGCGATGTGCGAGGGCGGCATGGTCGCCGACGTCATCGCCGCCGTCGCCAGCATCGACCCGGTCATGGGAGGTGTCGATCGATGACGTTGCCCGAGGGCACGCCGGAGACCAACAGCGCCGCGGCCGCGGCACCCGGCGAGCCGACCCGGAAGCCGGTCGCCGAGGCGGGTTCGCCCGGCTCACCGGTGTTCGACGAGCTGACCCGCCAGCGCACCAAGGAGATCATCTCCCGGTATCCGCAGCCGCGTTCGGCGCTGCTGCCCCTGCTGCACCTGGTGCAGTCGGTCCAGGGCCACGTCAGCCAGGACGGGATCCGCTACTGTGCCGAGGCGCTGGAGCTGAGCACCGCGGAGGTCGCGGCCGTCGTGACCTTCTACACGATGTACAAACGCAGCCCGTGCGGCCAGCACCTGGTGAGCGTGTGCACGAACACGCTCTGCGCGGCGCTCGGCGGCGACGCGATCTACCAGCGACTGTCGGAGCGGCTGGGGGTCGGTCACGAGGGGACGGCGGGCGAACCGGGCACGACCGGCTCCATCACCCTGGAACACGCCGAATGCCTCGCGGCCTGCGATCTGGGCCCGGTCGTCCAGGTCAACTACGAGTACTTCGACAACCAGACGACCGAGTCGGCGACCGAGCTGGTCGAGGCCCTGCAGCGGGGCGAGAAGCCGCACCCCACCCGGGGCGCCCCGTTGACCGACTTCAGGACCGCCGAGCTCGAGCTGGCCGGGTTCTACGGCGACCTGGAGCAGTCGGTGGAGGGGCCGTCGGCCGCGGAGGAGACACTGCGCGGCGTGCACCTGGCCGCCGAGTACGGCTGGGCCGCCCCACCACTGCCGGCCGAACCGCCGACCCTGCCGCCCCTGCCGGAGAAGAAGTGAGGTCATGACGACTCCCGATCCGCTCACCCCGGTCCTCACCCGGCGTTGGGGTCTCCCGCGCTCCTGGTCGCTGCAGACCTACGAGGAGCACGACGGGTACACGGCGCTGCGCGCAGCCCTCGCCGCACATCCCGACCAGGTCATCCAGCTCGTCAAGGACGCCGGGCTGCGCGGCCGCGGCGGCGCGGGCTTCCCGACGGGCATGAAGTGGTCGTTCATCCCGCAGGGCCCCGACGGCCCCGGTGCCAAGCCGAAGTACCTGGTGATCAACGCCGACGAGGGCGAGCCGGGTACCTGCAAGGACATCCCGACGATGATGGCCGACCCGCATTCGCTGATCGAGGGCTGCATCATCACCGGCTACGCGATCCGCGCGAACTTCTGCGCGATCTACGTGCGCGGCGAGGCGCTGCACTGCATCCGCCGGGTCCAGGGCGCGGTGAACGAGGCCTACGCCAAGGGTTATCTCGGCCGCAACATCCTCGGCTCCGGATACGACCTGGACATCGTGGTGCACGCCGGGGCGGGTGCCTACATCTGTGGCGAGGAGACCGCGCTGCTGGACTCGCTCGAGGGTCGTCGCGGTCAACCTCGGCTCAAACCTCCCTTCCCGGCCACGTCCGGGTTGTATGCCTCACCCACCGTGGTGAACAACGTCGAGACGATCGCGACGGTTCCCGCGATCGTCGCCGGCGGTTCGGACTGGTTCCGCGCGATGGGCACCGAACGCAGCCCGGGCCCGAAGATCTACTCGATCTCCGGGCACGTCGAGCGGCCCGGCCAGTACGAGGCCCCGCTGGGCATCACGCTGCGCCGGCTACTGGAGATGGCCGGTGGGATGAAGGACGGGGTCCCGCTGAAGTTCTGGACCCCGGGGGGATCGTCCACCCCGCTGTTCACCGCCGAGCACCTCGACGTTCCGCTGGACTTCGAGGGCGCGGCCGCGGCCGGCTCGATGCTGGGCACCACGGCGGTGATGGTCTTCAACGAGACCGTCTCGGTGCCGTGGGCGGTGATGAAGTGGACCGAGTTCTACAAGCACGAGTCCTGCGGCAAGTGCACCCCGTGCCGCGAGGGCACGTACTGGCTCGAGCACATCCTGCACCGGATGCTGGCCGGCCAGGGCACCCCGGAGGACGTGGACACGATGCTCGACGTCTGCGACAACATCCTGGGCCGCGCGTTCTGTGCCCTCGGCGACGGCGCGACCAGCCCGATCACCAGCGGAATCAAGTATTTCCGCCAGGAGTTCCTCGACCTGTGCGCCGCGCAACCGGGAGCGGACGCGGCGCGGCGGGGGACGCTGGCCGAGTTGACCGGAGTGTCCGTATGACCGCCGATGTACTCGTTCCCGCGGAGGCGGCGAGATGACACAGTCTCTCGAGAAGCCCGACGCCCGGCCGGTGCCCGAGGGACATGTCCGGCTGACGATCGACGGGATCGAGGTCGACGCCCCCAAGGGTGAGATCCTCATCCGCACCTGTGAGCGGCTCGGCATCATCGTCCCGCGATTCTGCGACCACCCGCTGCTGGACCCGGCGGGCGCCTGCCGCCAGTGCCTGGTCGAGGTGGAGATGGGCGGACGGCCCATGCCCAAGCCGCAGGCCAGCTGCACGATGACCGTCGCCGACGGGATGGTCGTCAAGACCCAGCACACCTCACCGGTGGCCGACAAGGCGCAGCACGGCGTCATGGAGCTGCTGCTGATCAACCACCCGCTGGACTGCCCCATCTGCGACAAGGGCGGCGAATGCCCGCTGCAGAACCAGGCGATGTCGAACGGGCGGGTGGACTCCCGCTTCGTCGACCCCAAGCGGACCTTCCCCAAGCCGCTGCCGATCTCCACCCAGGTCCTGCTCGACCGCGAGCGTTGCATCCTCTGCCAGCGCTGCACCCGCTTCTCCGAGCAGATCGCCGGTGACCCGTTCATCGACCTGCTCGAGCGCGGCGCGCAACAGCAGATCGGGGTGGCCCAGGACAAGCCGTTCCAGTCCTACTTCTCCGGCAACACCATCCAGATCTGCCCGGTCGGGGCCCTGACCAGCGCGGCCTACCGGTTCCGCGCCCGCCCGTTCGACCTGGTGTCCACCCCGGGGGTGTGCGAGCACTGCGCCTCGGGCTGCGCGCAGCGCAACGACACCCGGCGCGGCACCGTGATGCGCAGGCTCGCGGGTAACGACCCCGAGGTGAACGAGGAGTGGAACTGCGACAAGGGCCGCTTCGCGTTCCGCTACCTGACCTCGAAGGAGCGGATCGTCCGGCCGATGGTCCGCGGCGCCGACGGCAAGCTCGTCGAGACCTCCTGGACCGACGCGATGCGGGTCGCGGCGGAGGGGCTGCTCGCGGCCAGGTCCGCGGGTGGCATCGGGGTGCTGACCGGCGGGCGGCTCACCGTGGAGGACGCCTACGCCTACGCGAAGTTCGCCAGGGTCGCGGCGCACACCAATGACATCGACTTCCGGGCGCGCCCGCATTCGGCCGAGGAGCTCGACTTCCTCGCCGCGCACGTCGCCGGCACCGGGCCGGAGACCCTCGACTACGCCCGCCTCGAGGCCGCGCCCGCGGTGTTGTGCGTGGCGTTCGAGCCGGAGGAGGAGTCGCCGATCGTCTTCCTGCGGCTGCGCAAGGCGGCCCGCAAGCACGGCCAGAAGGTGTTCCACCTCGGCCAGTGGACGACGCCCGCGGTGCGGCGCACGGCCTCCTCGACCGGGGTCGCGGCGCCCGCGGCCCGCGACAACCTGATCCGCGCGGTCCCCGGGGCGGAGGCCGCGGTGCTCGCCGAGCTGGCCGAGACGGCGCCGCACGTCATCGAGGCGCTGTCCGGCGGCGTCGACGGGCCTGCCGCCGACCCGTCGCGCCGCGGCGTCATCCTCGTCGGTGAACGGGCCGCGGAGGTTCCCGGCCTGTACACGGCGGTGGCGGCCCTGGCGCAGCGCACGGGCGCGGCGCTCGGCTGGGTGCCGCGCCGCGCCGGAGACCGCGGCGCGCTCGAGGCCGGTGCGGTGCCGACGCTGCTGCCGGGCGGGCGTCCGGTCACCGACGCCGCCGCGCGGGCCGAGATCGAGCGGGTCTGGGGGCTGGCCCCGGGCACGATCCCGGCCGGCCCGGGGCGCGCCACCGACGACATCCTCGGCGCGGCCGCGATGGGCGACGTGGCGGCGCTCGTGGTCGGCGGGTTCGATCCCGACGACATGACCGATCCGGTCGCCGCGCGCAACGCGCTGCGCGAGGTCGGCTTCCTGGTCAGTCTCGAACTGCACGCCTCGGCCGTCACCGAGGTCGCCGACGTGGTGCTCCCGGTGGCGCCCGACGCGCAGCGCGCGGGCAGCTACCTGAACTGGGAGGGCCGCCGCCGCGAGTTCGGGGTGGCGCTGGACGCCAGCGGCGTGCTGCCCGACTGCCGGGTGCTCGACACGCTGGCCGTGGAGATGGACGTCGAGCGTGTCGACCCCGCTCGTGGGGTGGTCATCGGGCTGGGCACCCAGACTCCGGCCGCCGCGGCGAGCGAGCTCGCCGGGCTCGGCCGGTTCGCCCGGTCGCAGCGGCCCGGCCCGGCGGCGCAGCCGTTGCCGACCCGCAGGCCTGCCTACGGACAGGCGGTGCTCGCCACCTGGCGGCAGCTGGTGGACCTCAGCACCTTCGCGATCGACGAACCCGCGCTGGCCGGCACCGCCCGCCCCGGCTACGTGCGGGTCAACGCCGCGACCGCGGAACGGCTGGGGCTCACCGAGGGGCTGATGGCGACGGTGCGCACCGAGCGCGGTGCGATCACGCTGCCGGTCGGCATCGCCGATCTGCCCGATGGCGTTGTCTGGCTGCCGGCGAACTCCGCAGGTTCGCAGGTGCGGGTCACCCTCGGCGCCGGGCACGGTGATCTGGTGGGTGTCAGTGCCGGGACCGGCGCGGTGGACGGGAACGGAGAGACGGCATGAACGCGGCGCTCGCGCAGGCGGTGCTGGCCCAGGGTGACGGGATGACCCGAACCCAGCAGCTGCTGGCCGACGACCCGATCTGGCTGATCCTGCTCAAGGTCGTCGCATTGTTCGGGATCGGCGTCGTGCTGACCCTGTTCATGATCAACTGGGAGCGCAAGGTCGTGGCCAGGATGCAGCAGCGTCCCGGGCCGAACCGGGTGGGCCCGGGCGGCTGGCTGCAGTCGCTGGCCGACGGACTGAAGCTGGCCTTCAAAGAGGACATCATGCCGGCCCACGCCGACAAGAAGGTCTACTTCATCGCCCCGGTGATCTCGACGATCCCCGCGTTCGTCGCACTGTCGGTGATCCCGTTCGGCGGTGAGGTCTCGATCTTCGGTGAGCGCACGGTGCTGCAGCTCGTCGACCTGCCGGTCGGGGTGCTGGTCGTGCTCGCGTGCAGCTCGATCGGGGTCTACGGCATCGTGCTCGGTGGCTGGGCCTCCGGATCGCCGTACTCGCTGCTCGGTGCGCTGCGCTCGGCGGCACAGGTGATCTCCTACGAGATCGCGCTCGGCCTCTCGATCGTCGCGGTGATCCTGTTCACCGGGACGATGTCGACCGCCGACATCGTCGGGGCGCAGCTGTCCGGTTGGTTCGCCTGGATCCTCGTCCCGAGTTTCGTCGTCTTCGTGATCTCGATGGTCGGTGAGACCAACCGCGCCCCGTTCGACCTCCCCGAGGCGGAGTCCGAGCTGGTCGGCGGTTTCCACACCGAGTACTCGTCGCTGAAGTTCGCGCTGTTCTTCCTGGCCGAGTACGTGAACATGGTGACGGTCTCGGCGATGGCCACGACACTGTTCCTCGGGGGCGGGCTGTGGCCGTGGCCGCTGTCGTTCCTCAACGGCAACGGCTGGCTGCAGATGGTGGCCTTCCTGATCAAGACCCTGGTCTTCCTGTTCATCTTCATCTGGCTGCGCGGCACCCTGCCCCGGTTCCGCTACGACCAGTTCATGAGGCTGGGCTGGAAGGTGCTGGTACCGATCAGCCTGCTGTGGATCCTGGCGATCTTCGCGATCCGCACCTACCGCACGAGCGCGGGCGGCGACCTCACCACGCTGCTGGTCACCCTCGGCATCCTGCTCGCCGTCGTGGTCGTGATCGCGTTCCTGGTACCGGAGAGACGCCAGGCCGAGACCGAGGTCGAGTTGGCGTCGGACTATCCGGTGCCCCCGCTCGACCTGGCCGTGCCGACCCCCCCGCGGCACCGGCTGCGGCGTCGCACGGCCGAGCCCGTCGGGCGCGAACCGGCCGGCGCGCTCAGCGGCCCCCGGAAGGAGACCGAGGATGTTTGATTTCTTCAAGGGCTTCGGTGTCACCTTCTCGACGATGTTCCGCAAGGTCGTCACCGAGGAGTACCCCGAGGACTTCCCGCCCGCCGCGCCCCGCTACCACGGCCGCCACCAGCTCAACCGGCATCCGGACGGGCTGGAGAAGTGCGTCGGATGTGAGCTGTGCGCCTGGGCCTGTCCCGCCGACGCGATCTACGTCGAGGGCGGCGACAACACCGAAGCGGAGCGCTACTCCCCGGGGGAGCGCTACGGCGCGATCTACCAGATCAACTACCTGCGCTGCATCGGCTGCGGGCTGTGCATCGAGGCCTGTCCGACCCGCTCGCTCACGATGACCAACTTCTACGAGCTCGCCGACGACAACCGCCAGGACCTGATCTACACCAAGGAACAGCTGCTGGCGCCGCTGCTGCCGGGCATGGAGGCCCCGCCGCACCCGATGCGCCTCGGCGACGACGAGCAGGACTACTACGTGCTCGGCCCTGAGCTCGCCCGGGCCTCCGCGGCGGGCGAGCGGGCCGAGCAGGATCCGGTCCGGGAGCAGGTTCGATGATCGCCACGCTGGCTCAGGCCGTGACGGACGGCGCCGGCGCCGTCACCACCGGCGAGGCCGTCGCCTTCTGGATCCTCGGCCCGATCGCACTGGCCGGGGCGCTGGGCATGGTGCTTGCCCGCAACGCGGTGCATTCGGCGCTGTTCCTGGCGTCCACGATGCTCAGCCTCGGCATCCTCTACGTCGTGCAGCAGGCGCCGTTCCTCGGCTTCGTGCAGATCATCGTCTACACCGGCGCCGTGATGATGCTGTTCCTGTTCGTGCTCATGCTGGTGGGCCGGGACAGCTCGGACTCGATCGTCGAGGTCCTGCGCGGCCAGCGGTTCGCCGCGATGCTGCTGGGCATCGGCCTGGCCGGCCTGCTCGTCGGCGCGATCGGCAGGGCGTTCCTCGACGTCACCCCGGTCGGGCTGGCCCGCGACGCCGCGGGGAGCAACGGCAACATGCCCGGCCTGGGCAGGCTGATCTTCACCGACTACCTGTTGCCGTTCGAGCTCACCTCCGCGCTGCTCATCACCGCGGCGCTCGCGGCGATCGTGCTGACCCACGCGCAGTCCACCGCGCACGCCAAGCGCGGCCAGCGGGCGACGGTGATCGACCGGCTGCGCGGCGAGCACGCCCGGATCTCCCCGCTGCCCGGGCCGGGGGTCTTCGCCACCGGCGACTCGGTGGCCGTGCCCGCGGTGCTGCCGGACGGCTCCATCGCCCCGGAGTCGCTGTCGGAGATCATCGAGTCCACCCCGATTCGGGAGGTCGAGCCACCCCGGCCCGACCCGCATGCGCTCACCGGCGGCACACCCAGGCAGGACGGTAACCAGTGAGTCCCACGTACTACCTGCTCTTGTCGGCGCTGCTGTTCTCCATCGGAGCGGTCGGCGTCCTGGTCCGACGCAACGCGATCGTCGTGTTCATGTGCATCGAGTTGATGCTCAACGCCGTCAACCTCTCCCTGGTCACGTTCTCGCGGATCAACGGTGCGCTGGACGGCCAGGTGATGGCGTTCTTCGTGATGGTCGTTGCCGCCGCTGAGGTGGTTGTCGGGCTTGCCATCATCATGTCGATCTTCCGCACCCGTCGGTCCGCCTCGGTGGACGACGCGAACCTGCTCAAGTACTAGGAGCGCCCCCCGTGCCTACCGAGCTCCCCGCCACGGGTGCCGTTGGTCCAGTGACCGGCGTCGCGTCGCTGGCCTGGCTGCTGTTCGCGCTGCCCGCGGCGAGCGCTGTGATCCTCTTCGTCGCCGGACGGCGGGCGAACCGCTGGGGCCACTGGCTCGGCGTGCTGTCCGTCACCGCCGCCTTCGTCATCGGCGCGTTGATCTTCGTGCAGACCCTCGGGCTGGATCCCGCGCAGCGCACCCGCGAGATCTCGCTCTACGAGTGGATGCCGGTCGCCGGGCTGAACGTCGACTTCGGGTTCCGGCTCGATCCGCTGTCGCTGACGTTCGTGATGCTGATCACCGGGGTCGGCGGGCTGATCCACCTCTACTCGGTCGGATACATGGCCCCGCACAGCGGTGGCTCGGACGACTCGAGCAGGCGCCGGTTCTTCGCCCAGCTGAACCTGTTCATCGCGGCCATGTTGCTGCTGGTCCTCGGCAACAACTTCGTGCTGCTGTACCTGGGCTGGGAGGGCGTCGGCCTGGCGTCCTACCTGCTGATCGGCTTCTACCAGGACCGCCCGTCCGCGGCGACCGCCGCGAAGAAGGCGTTCCTGATGAACCGGGTCGGTGACGTCGGGCTCGCGCTGGCGATCTTCCTGATCTGGATGGAGCTGGGCACCGTCGGCTACACCGAGGTGTTCGCCCGGATCGGCGAGGTGTCCGGCGGCACCCTCCTCGCCATCACCCTCCTGCTGCTGCTCGGGGCGTGCGGCAAGTCCGGCCAGTTCCCGCTCCAGGCGTGGTTGCCCGACGCGATGGAGGGTCCGACCCCGGTCTCGGCGCTGATCCACGCGGCGACGATGGTCACCGCCGGTGTCTTCCTCGTCGCCCGCACGAACCCGATCTACAACATCACCGAGACCGGGCGCCTCGTCGTCGCGATCATCGGCGTGATCACGCTGCTCATCGGCGCGATCATCGGCTGTGCCTACGACGACATCAAGAAGGTGCTCGCGTACTCGACGGTCAGCCAGATCGGTTACATGATCCTCGCGGTCGGGCTCGGTCCGGCCGGCTACGCGCTGGGCATCGCACACCTGCTGGCCCACGGGTTCTTCAAGGCCGGGCTCTTCCTGGGCGCCGGATCGGTCATGCACGCCATGCACGACGAGGTGGACATGCGCCGGTTCGGTGGCCTGGCGCGGTACATGCCGATCACCACGGTGACGTTCGGGCTCGGCTACCTCGCGATCATCGGGTTCCCGTTCCTGTCCGGGTACTACACCAAGGACGCGATCATCGCGGCCACCTTCGGACAAGGCGGCTGGCAGGGCGCCGTGTTCGGCGGGGTGGCGGTGCTCGCGGCGGGGCTCACCGCCTTCTACATGACCCGGCTGGTGCTCATGACGTTCTTCGGCGAGAAACGCTGGCAGAAGCTGCGCGTCGGGGACACCCCGGACGGCGCGCAGTACCATCCGCACGAGTCCCCCGCGGTGATGACCATCCCGATGATCGTCCTTGCGTTCGGGTCGGTGGCGGCGGGATTCCTGCTGACCTGGGACGACACTCTCGCACGCTGGCTGCAACCCTCGCTCGGCCCGCTCGAGGAGAGCGTGGCGGGGCCGTTGTCGCACGGCGCCGTTGCGGTCCTGACCGTGGCCGTCTCCGCGTTCGGCGCGCTCGTCGCCTACCTGGTGGTCGGGCGCAGGCCGGTGCCGGTGGAGCGGCCGGAGCCGGTCTCGTTCCCGGTGCGCGCCGCGCGCCGCGACCTCTACGCCAACGCGATCAACGAGGCGCTCATCGCCCGGCCGGGGATCTGGTTGTCCCGCGCGCTGGTCTACATCGACAACCGCGGGGTGGATGGGCTGGTCAACGGCACCGCCGCCCTGCTCGGTGGCACATCGGGCCGGCTGCGCAGGCTGCAGACCGGATTCGTCCGGTCCTATGCGCTGAGCATGCTCGGTGGGTCGGTCCTGGTCATCGCCGCATTACTGGCGGTGAGGTTCGCGTGAGCCGCGCCGTCCCGGTCGAGGTATCGCCATGAACACTGGGGGCTCCGTGCTTCTCCTCGTCCTACTCCTGGTGCCGTTGGTCGGCTCCCTGGTGGTCGCGCCGCTGCGCGGCGACGACCGCGCGGCGCGGCGCGTTGCGATCGGGATCGCGCTGGTCGAGCTCGTCCTGGCCGGCGTGGCCTGGGCGATGTACTCGGTGGCCGACGCGGCCGGCGGGACCCGGTTCCAGCTCGAGTTCAGCTATCCGTGGATCCCGGCCTTCGGCACGAGTTTCGCCCTGGGCGTCGACGGCATCGCACTGGTCATGATCGCGCTGACCGCCGTGCTGGTGCCGATCGTGATGGGGTTCTCCTGGGAGGAGAAGCTCCCCGAGGGCCGCAGCGCCGCAAGCTTCTTCTCGCTGCTGCTGGCCACCGAGGCCCTGTTGATCGGCGTCTTCGCGGCGACCGACGTCTTCCTGTTCTACGTGTTCTTCGAGGCCATGCTGGTCCCCATGTACTTCCTGATCGGCCGGTTCGGTGGGCCGCGCAGGCAGTACGCCGCGGTCAAGTTCTTCCTGTACTCGCTGCTCGGCGGCCTGGTGATGCTCGCATCGGTGATCGGGCTGTTCGTCGTCAGCAGCGAGAAGCTGGGAACGGGCACCTTCACGTGGGCCGAGCTGCAACGGATCGCGTCCGGGGTGCCCGAGTCCACCCAGATCTGGCTGTTCCTCGGCTTCTTCCTCGCCTTCGCGATCAAGGCGCCGCTGGTGCCGTTCCACACCTGGCTGCCCGACGCCGGTGCCGAGGCCCCCATCGGGGTCGGCGTGTTGCTCGTCGGCGTGCTCGACAAGGTCGGGACGTTCGGGTTCCTGCGCTACTGCCTGCCGCTGTTCCCGGCGGCGTCCAAGGCCCTCGCGCCACTGGTGCTGATCCTCGCGGTGATCGGAGTGCTCTACGGCGCGCTGCTCGCCGCCGCCCAGAGCGACCTGAAGCGGTTCGTCTCCTACACCTCGATCGCCCACTTCGGGTACATCGCGCTGGGCATCTTCGCGTTCTCCACGCAGGCGTTCGCCGGGTCCGTGCTCTACATGGTCAACCACGGGATCACCACCGGGATGCTGTTCATCGTGGTCGGCATGCTGATCGTCCGCGGTGGTTCGAGGCTGATCGGCGACTACGGTGGGGTCTCGAAACTCGCTCCGCTGCTGGCGGGGACGTTCCTGCTCGCAGGCATGGCCTCGCTGGCGCTGCCGGGCACGAACTCGTTCGTCAGCGAGTTCCTGGTGCTGATCGGTTCGTTCCCGCGCGAGCCCGTCTACACGATCCTGGCCACGGTCGGGATCATCTTCGCGGCGCTCTACATCCTGTGGGTGTACCAGCGGACCATGCAGGGGCCGGTGCGCGGCACCGCCGTGCTGGCCGCCCTCGGTGCTCCGGGCGACGGGCCCGGCACCATGCTCGACCCGGCCGTCGCGGTGAAACGCGGCGCGACCGGCTTCCCCGACCTGTCCAAACGGGAGATCGCGGTGCTGACGCCGCTGATCGTGTTGATCGTGCTGCTCGGGTTCTTCCCCGGCCCCGTGCTCGACGTGATCAACCCGTCGGTGGCCGCCACGATGTCGGAGGTCGGCTTGACCAACCTGGTTGGAGGGGTGTCGCAGTGACCGCGGTTCTCTTGGCCCAGGCGCCCGCGATCCAGGCACCGCCGATCGACTACGCGGCGATCGCACCGGTGCTCATCGTGCTCGGCGGGGCGTGCGTGTCGGTGTTGGTCGAGGCGTTCCTGCCGCGCCACCAGCGGTGGCCGGTGCAGGTCCTGCTCACCCTGGTGGTGCTGGCCTGCGCGGGGATCACGCTCGGCGTGTACGCGGGCGGTAATCCGGCCGGGATCACCACCCTCGGCGACACGCTGGCCGTCGACCGGCCCACGCTGTTCCTGTGGGGCACGCTGCTGTTCCTCGGTCTGGGCAGCGTGCTGGTGCTGGCCGACCGGTCCGTCGAGCCGGGCGGGGCGTTCCTCGCCACGGCGGTGGCCCGGGCGCGGGCGGCGGTCGGGGGCGGCGCCACCGGCGGCCCTGGCGGGGCCGGTGGCGAGGGTGGTCCCGAGGACCGCGACTACGGCCGTCCCGGCGAGGCACCCACCATGCAGACCGAGATCTTCGCCTTCGCGCTGTTCGCGCTCGGCGGAATGATGGTCTTCTGCGCGGCGAACGACCTGCTGACGATGTTCATCGCGCTCGAGGTGCTCTCGCTGCCGCTGTACATCATGTGTGGACTCGGCCGGCGCCGTCGGCTGCTCTCCCAGGAGGCGGCCGTCAAGTACTTCCTGCTGGGTGCGTTCGCCTCGGCGTTCTTCCTCTACGGGCTGGCGCTGCTGTACGGCTATGCGGGCTCGGTGCGCCTGTCCGCGATCGCCGAGGTCGCCGCCGGTTCGAACCGGTCCGACGCGTTGCTGTTCGGCGGGCTTGCGCTGCTCGTGGTCGGCCTGATGTTCAAGGGCTCGGTCGCCCCGTTCCACACCTGGACCCCCGACGTGTACCAGGGCGCGCCGACCCCGGTCACCGCGTTCATGGCGACCTGCACCAAGGTCGCCGCGTTCGGCGCCATCATGCGGGTGCTCTACGTGGCCTTCGGCAGCACCCGCTGGGAGTGGCGCGGGGTGCTGTGGGCCATCGTGATCGTGTCGATGGTCGTCGGTGCGGTGCTCGGTCTGACCCAGACCGACATCAAGCGGATGATCGCCTACTCCTCGATCGCACACGCGGGCTTCCTGCTGCTCGGGGCGATAACGATCACCGAGGCCGGTACCGCGGGCACGCTGTTCTACCTGCTCGCCTACGGGTTCACCACACTGGCGGTGTTCGCCGTGATCTCGCTGGTGCGCACCGCCGACGGGGAGGCGGGGCACCTGTCGCAGTGGGCCGGCCTTGCGCGGCGCTCGCCGCTGCTGGCCGGGGTCATGACGTTCCTGCTGCTCGCCCTGGCCGGCATCCCGTTGACCAGCGGGTTCACCGCGAAGTTCGCGGTGTTCTCGGCGGCCCTGGACGACGGGATGGCGCCGCTGGTCGTGATCGCGCTGATCGCGAGCGCCGTCGCCGCGTTCTACTACGTCCGCGTGATCGTGCTGATGTACTTCAGCGATCCGGCCCCGGACGGACCGACCGTGACGGTGCCGGGGGCCTTCACGACCGTGGCGATCACCCTCGGCGTCCTCATCACGCTGCTGCTCGGCATCGTTCCGTCGCTGGCCTTGGACTGGGCCGGCGGAGGCACCTTCGTAGGCTGATCGAGTGGACACGTACAGCGTCGCCGGTGTGGAGCTCGGCGACCCCGATCTGGCGGCGGCGACCACCGACGCCCTCAAACGCGTCGAGGATCTGCTGCACCGCGAGGTGCACAGCGACTACCGGTTCGTCACCGAGACCTCGTTGCATCTCATCGACGCGGGCGGCAAGCGGTTCCGGCCGCTGTTCACGCTGCTCGGGGCGAGTATCGGGCCGCGGCCCGATACCGACGACGTGGTCACCGCGGCGGCGGTTGTCGAGCTGATTCACCTCGCGACGCTGTACCACGACGACGTCATGGACTCTGCGACGATGCGCCGTGGTGCGGAGAGCGCCAACACCCGGTGGGACAACACCGTCGCGATCCTGACCGGGGACTTCCTGTTCGCGCACGCGTCACGGCTCGTGGCCGACCTCGGGCCGGAGGCGGTGCGGATCATCGCCGAGACCTTCGCCGAGCTGGTCACCGGACAGATGCGTGAGACCCGCGGCCCCGGGCCGGACGACGACCCGGTGGAGCACTATCTCACCGTCGTCGCGGAGAAGACCGGCTCGCTCATCGCGACCGCCGGTCGTTACGGCGGCATGTTCTCCGGCTGCACCGCGGACCAGGTGGACTCGCTGCGTCGGTTCGGCGCGACGATCGGGACCGCGTTCCAGATCTCCGACGACATCATCGATATCGCCTCGCCGTCGGACAGCTCCGGAAAGACGCCCGGCACCGACCTGCGCGAGGGTGTGCACACCCTGCCGATGCTCTACGCGCTGCAGGGGAGCGGTCCCGACGCCGATCGGCTGCGGGTGCTGCTGGCCCGTCCGATCACCGACGACGCCGAGGTCGAGGAAGCTCTCGGACTGCTGCACGCCGGTTCTGGGCTGGTCCGCGCCCGGCAGACGCTGGCCGATTTCGCGGCCGTGGCGAGAGCCGAGCTGGCGAAGCTGCCCGGCTGCCCGGCCACGTCCGCGCTGGCGGCGCTGACGTCCTACGTGGTCGACCGCACCGGCTGACGCCAGGAAAGGTGGCCGCCCGCCGCGTCATGCGGCCGGGTGGGCCTCCCGATAGGCAGCGACAATTCTGGCGGGGATGCGGCCCCGGTCGGAAACCTCGTGACCCATCCGGATCGCCCACTCCCGGATTTCGGCGCTGCGCCTTCGGTCGCTGCTGGCCCGCCGGGGAGTGGTCCGCCGGGCGTTGCCGGGTACGCGGCGGCCGGATTTCACGAACGGTTCGAGTGCATTGCGCAGGCGCGCCGCGTTCGTACTCGACAGGTCGATCTCGTATACCTTGCCATCGATCGCGAAGCCGATCGTTTCCGACGCCTTCTCGCCATCGAGATCGTCAATGAGGATGACCTCTTCAATGCGTGCCATACGGCCACCGCCTTTCACTCGCGAATAGACGCTGGAAAGGCCACGATAGGCGATATTGCACGCTCAGGCGAACAGAAACGCTGTGGCGGTGCGAACTACGGCAACAGCGACGTAGTTTCTGGGACCAACGGCCCTACCGCAGCGCGGTCCACGATGACGCGAGCGCCCGCGATACTCGGACTCCGAGCATCGCGGGCGCGGCCGATCGCGGAAATACCCCGACTCGGTCGCGGAAATACCGCGACTCGCGGGGTGAGGCGGGGCTCAGCCCGCAATCGTCCAGGTGTCGCGACCATTGAGCAGGGCCTGCAGGTCGGCGGCGGTGTTCCGCTTCGCCTCGTCCACCTGGTGGCGAGCGGCGTCGTCGTAGGTGGTCCGGGTGGTGTTGCGGAAGATCCCGGTGACCGTGTGGTTGAGGTCCTGGTCGGACAGCCGCGACAGGGCGAAGGCCAGATTGTGGTCGGTCTGGTCGTGAACCACGATCTGCGCCGGGTCGATCTCGTCGGTCTTGGCCACGGCCAGCCCGAACCCGTCCTGGACCACGGCATAGGAGCCGAGCCCGTCCTCGGCGGCCGGGCCGAAGCGGATCGGCTGGCCGTGGGTCAGCGCGATGAGCCGCTGGTCCTTGGTCTCGGGCTTGCGGAGCAGGTCGAAGCTGCCGTCGTTGAAGATCGGGCAGTCCTGGAAGATCTCGACCAGGGCGGCGCCGCGGTGCTGGGCGGCCGCGGTGAGCACCTCGGTGAGGTGGCGGCGGTCGGAGTCCAGCGCCCGGCCGACGAACGTGGCCTCGGCGCCCAGCGCGAGGGAGACGGGGTTGAAGGGCTGGTCGATCGAGCCCACCGGAGTGGACTTTGTGATTTTCCCGACCTCGCTGGTGGGGGAGTACTGGCCCTTGGTCAACCCATAGATCCGGTTGTTGAACAGCAGGATCTTGAGGTTGATGTTGCGGCGCAGCGCATGGATGAGGTGGTTTCCGCCGATCGAGAGCGAGTCGCCGTCCCCGGTGACCACCCACACCGACAGGTCCGGGCGGGTGATCGCGAGCCCGGTGGCGATGGTCGGGGCGCGCCCGTGGATGGAGTGCATCCCGTAGGTGTTGAGGTAGTACGGGAACCGCGAGGAACAGCCGATTCCGGAGACGAAGACCGTGTTCTCCCGGCGGATGCCCAGGGAGGGCAGGAACGACCGGACGGCGGCGAGCACCGCATAGTCACCGCAGCCGGGGCACCACCGCACCTCCTGGTCGCTGGTGTAGTCCTTGGCGGTCTGCCGTTCTTCGGTGGTCGGGACGCCGTCGAGCCCGCCGAGGTGGGGCAGGCCCAGATCGAGGGCGCTCACGATTCCTCCTCCACGATTACAGATGCGTCGCTCACGATGCCGTGTGGGCGGGAGAATGTGCGTCGGTGGCTCATGCCGGCACTTCCTGCTTGCCGTTGACGCTGCCGAACCGGGCCGGGGTGTGGCCGTCGAGGTGGCTCAGGATCACCTGCTGCAACTCCTCGGCCCTGAACGGGAGCCCGGCGACCTTGGTGTAGGACGCGGCGTCGACGAGATAGCGGGCGCGCAGCAGCATCGCCAGCTGCCCCAGGTTCATCTCCGGAACCAGCACGCGCCGGTAGCGCGTCAGCACCGCACCGAGGTTGGCGGGCATCGGGTTGAGATGGCGCAGATTCGCGGTCGCGACCCGCCGGCCCAGGCCGCGCACGCGGCGGGCGGCGGCACCGATCGGCCCGTAGGTCGACCCCCAGCCGATCACCAGCAGCTCGGCGTCCCCGGTCGGATCATCGACCTCGAGGTCGGGCACCGGGATGTGGTCGATCTTGGCTTGGCGGAGCCGGACCATCCGGTCGTGGTTGTCGGGGTCGTAGGAGATCGTGCCGCGGCCGTCGGCCTTCTCCAGGCCACCGAGCCGGTGTTCGAGTCCGGGGGTGCCGGGCAGCGCCCACGGCCGGGCGTGCGTCTCGGGATCGCGCAGGTACGGCCAGAACTCGCCGGAGCCGTCGGGGGCGTTGGGCTCGGTCGCGAAGCCCGGGTCCACCGTGGGCAGCGTGGCTGCGTCGGGGACCTTCCACGGCTCCGACCCGTTGGCCAGCGAGCCATCCGAGAGCAGGATCACCGGCGTTCGGTAGGTCACCGCGATCCGGGCCGCCTCCAGCACGGCGTCGAAGCAGTCTCCGGGCGAGCGCGGGGCGATGACCGGCACCGGGGCCTCGCCGTTGCGCCCATACATGGCCTGCAGCAGGTCCGCCTGCTCGGTCTTGGTCGGCAACCCGGTGGACGGGCCGCCGCGCTGCACGTCGATCACCAGCAACGGCAGCTCCAGGGCGACGGCCAGGCCGATCGTCTCCGACTTCAGGCTGATGCCGGGGCCGCTGGTGGTGGTCACCCCGAGCGCCCCGCCGAAGGCCGCACCCAGCGCGGCGCCCACGCCGGCGATCTCGTCCTCGGCCTGGAAGGTGGTCACACCGAAGGCCTTGTGCCTGGCCAGCTCGTGCAGGATGTCGCTGGCCGGGGTGATTGGGTAGGAGCCGAGGAACACCGGCAGCCCGGTGCTGTGCCCGGCCGCCACGATCCCGTAGGCCAACGCGGTGTTCCCGGTGATCTGCCGGTAGGTACCGACCTCCAGCTTGGCCGGGGCCACCTCGTAGGTGGCCGCGAAGCTCTCGGTGGTCTCCCCGTAGGCATGCCCGGCCCGGAAGGCCAGGATGTTGGCCTCGGCCAGCTCCGGGCGCCGCGCGAACTTCTCCCGCAGGAACCGCTCGGTGCTCTCGCCCGGCCGGTGGTACATCCAGGACAGCAGCCCGAGGGCGAACATGTTCTTCGCCCGTTCGGCGTCCTTCTTGGTCAACCCGGTCTCGGCCAGCGCCCCGCGGGCGAGGGTTGCCATCGGGACCGAATGCACCTGGTACTCGGTCAGCGAGCCGTCCTCCAACGGGTTGGACTCGTAGCCGACCTTGGCCAGGTTCCGCTTGGTGAACTCGTCGGTGTTGGCGATCAGCACCCCGCCCGCGGCGAGATCGGCGATGTTCGCCTTCAATGCCGCCGGGTTCATCGCCACCAGTACGTCCGGGCGGTCACCGGGGGTGAGGATGTCGTAGTCCGCGAAGTGCAGCTGGAACGACGACACCCCGGGTAACGTGCCGGCAGGCGCCCTGATCTCGGCGGGAAAGCTCGGCAGCGTCGACAGATCGTTGCCGAACGCCGCCGTCTCCGCAGTGAACCTGTCTCCCGTGAGCTGCATCCCGTCGCCGGAGTCGCCGGCGAACCGGATGACCACCCTGTCGCGCTTCTGGACCGTCCGCCCCGTGGCGGGGGTACCCGCCGCTGAATGATCGACGGCGGTGTCGCTAGAGGTCATGTCGAGGTCAGTCCCTCGGTTCCACAGTAGGAAGGAGCCAACATGGCGAGGTTAACTCCCGGTGTCTTGTAGTGTCTTCGTACCCTGCCAGAGGTCACAGCGAACCGTTCGGCCCAACGGAACGTCATCGCCTGCTGATCTGCTTCTGCAGCTCGGCGACCCGTTCTTGGAAGGCCGCCGACCGGACGGACGCGGCCTGCGCGCGCACCTCGAGTTCGGTGGCGTCGGCGTGGGCGGACATCGCGGCGGTGATCCGCATGCTCGCCTTCGTCGCCATGATCAGGTCTCGCGGCGCCGCGGCGGCGCGGGCGGCCAGGGTCAGCGCGCCGGTCCGCAGCGCTTCGTCGTCGGCGAAGGCGCGCCAGACCAGGCCCACCCGTTCGGCCTCCGCCGCGTCGAGGACGTCACAGAACAGGGTCATCGCGGCGGCCCCCTGCGGACCGAGCACCCGGTCGATCATCCAGGTGTAGCCGCCGCCCGGGTGCAAGCCGAGCTGCATGAACCGCGTATCGAACCGGGCGGACGGCCCGGCGAGCCGAATGTCGCAGGCCAGCGCGAGGTTGAGCCCGGCACCGACGGCAGGCCCGTTCACCGCGGCGATCGTGGGCAGCGGGAAGTTCGCGACCTCGAGGAAACCCGCGTACACCGACTTGAGCTCGGCGGGGCCGGCGTTCTGCAGTTCGGACAGGTCACCACCCGCGCAGAAGGCCGGCGGCTCCCCGGTGAGGACGACCGCGCCGACGCCGTCGTCGGTGGCGGCGGCCTGCAGTGCGGCGACGAGCATCGCCGACAGCTCCAGGTCCATCGCGTTTCGTCGCTGCGGGTTCGACAGGGTCACCAGCGCGACGCCGTCGCTGATCTCGGTGTGGACCTCGGCGCTCATGAGGCGCCCCCGGGGAGCAGGTCTGCAGTGGCCATGCGGTCATCCTGCCCGCTCGACTACCGTCGGCCGGGTGTCAGGTTCGATCTCACAGGCCGCGGCTGCGGCGTCTCTCGACGGTGCCCGGCCGGTCCCGCATCCCGATGCGCCAGCACCCGGCACGGCGCTCGGCCAGCACTATGCCCGCTGCTTCGGTTGCGGCGACCTCGAACACGGCCTGCGGATGCGTTTCGTCGTCGGTGAGGATCTGAGCCTGACCGGCACCTTCACGGTCGAGCCGGAGCACCAGGGCGCCCCGGGCCTGGCCCACGGTGGCCTGCTCACCACGGCGTTCGACGAGGCGCTCGGCGCGTTGCAGGTGTTCTTCCGGGAGCCCGCGGTGACCGCGGAGCTGCGGACGCAGTTCCGCCGCCCGGTACCCGTCGGGTCGACGCTGCACATCGCGGCGCGGGTGGATCGCAAGGAGGGGCGCAAGCTCTGGGGGAGCGCGACCGGCAGGCTCGACGCCCTCGACGGTCCGCTCGCGGCGGAGTCCAGCGCGCTGTTCGTCGTCGTGCCCGCCGAGCATTTCGTCCGCCACGGCCGGGCTGCGGAGGTGGCGGCCGCGATGGCGAACCCGGCGCTGGCAGGCAACCCCTACGTCGAGGTCAACCCCTGACCAGGAACACCGGCCGCTGGTGACTCGTTCACCCGATGGGACCGAGGGTGGGTCCCGGAAGGACGGAGTCTCCGGTGCACAGGCACGTGAACGGGCTGAAGACGGCCCTGCTGCTCGGCGGAATGAGTGCGCTGGTGGTGGGGATCGGGTCGCTGTTCGGCCGGAGCGGATTGATCATTGCGGTGGTCGTCGCGCTGGGTATGAACGGCTACGCCTACTTCAACTCGGCGAAACTCGCGCTGCGCGCGATGCGCGCGCGGCCGATCACCGAGGCCGAGCACCCGGGGATGTACCGGGTGGTGCGTGAGCTGAGCCAGGCGGCTCGCCAGCCGATGCCGCAGCTCTACATCAGCCCCACCAACGCGCCCAACGCGTTCGCCACCGGTCGCAACCCGCGCAACGCCGCGGTCTGTGCGACCACCGGCTTGCTGGACATCCTCGACGAGCGCGAGCTGCGCGCCGTGCTCGGACACGAGCTCAGCCACGTCTACAACCGCGACATCCTGATCTCCTCCGTGGCCGGCGCGATGGCCACGATGGTGAGTTTCCTGGCCAACATGGCGATGTTCGCCGGACTGTTCGGGGGCGGCGACGAGGAGCGGCCCAATCCGATCGCCCTGCTCCTGATCGCGTTGCTCGGGCCGATCGCGGCCGGCGTGGTGCAGATGGCGGTCAGCCGTTCGCGGGAGTACCAGGCCGACGCCTCGGGTGCCCGGCTCACCGGCGACCCGCTCGCGCTCGCCTCGGCGCTGCGCAAGCTGCAGCGCGGTACGCGGCTTGCGCCGCTTCCGCCGGAACCGCAGCTGGTGTCGCAGTCGCATCTGATGATCGCCAACCCGTTCCGGCCCGGCGAGCAGATGGCGCGGTTGTTCTCCACGCACCCGCCGATCGAGGAGCGGATCCGCCGCCTGGAACACATGGCCTGATCGTCGGTGCGCTGCGCGATCCTGTCAGCGTGCAGATGACGCCGACGACCAGCGAGTACGGCCTTCTCGGCGGGCGGGATCCCGGCCACCGGCTCGACCGGTTCGCTCCAGCGGCCGACCTCGCGCCGTTGGTCGAGCGGCATTGGCTGGTCAGCTGGGAGCTGCCCGAGGGACGGACCGGTTCGGTCACGGTGCTGCCGCACCCCTGCGTGAACCTGGTGCTCGACCGGGGACGCCTTGCGGTCGCCGGTGTCGGGCTCGACCGGTTCACCTACTCCTGCCGGGGCAGCGGTTGGGTGTTCGGCACGAAGTTCCGGCCCGGATCCTTCCGGGGGTTCCTCGCCGCGCCGGTCGCCGGGCTGACGGGGACGGTGCTGCCTGCCGAGCAGCTGTGGGGGCCGCCGGCCGCCGCGCTGGCGGCGTCGATGAACGGGCCGGTCGAGGACCTGATCGCGCGGGTCGAGGCGTTTCTGCGGGCCCGCATGCCCCCGCCGGATCCGAACGTGGAGCTGGTCGGCCGCATCGTCGCGGCGTTGCTGTACGACCGCACGATCACCCGCGTGGACGAGGTGACGGCGCGTTTCGGGATGGCCCCGCGGACCCTGCAGCGGCTGTTCGCGCGCTACGTCGGAGTCAGCCCGAAATGGGTGCTTCGCCGGTACCGGTTGCACGAGGCGGCGGCCCGGCTGGCCGAGGAGCACGACCGGCCCTGGGCCGAGGTCGCCGCCGAGCTGGGCTACTTCGACCAGCCGCATTTCATCCGGGACTTCACCGCCGCCGTCGGGCTCACCCCGGCCGCCTATGCGCAGCGGTGCCGCCGGGAACACGCGCCGGTGCGGGCCTGAACGCGCCCCCCGGTTGCGGCAGGGGCGAGCCCGGGGCCGAGGGAGCCGGGGGCCTGTCCGCTCGGCGCTGCGGTTCCTGCCTGGTCAGCGGTAGTTGACGAACTGCAGCGCGATCCCGAAGTCCTTGCTCTTGAGCAGGGCGATGACCGCCTGCAGGTCGTCCTTCTTCTTCCCCGAGACGCGCAGCTGGTCCCCCTGGATCTGGGCCTGCACGCCCTTGAGCTTCTCGTCGCGAATGACCTTGCTGATCTCCTTGGCCTTGTCCGAGGCGATTCCCTGCACGATCGTGCCGCTGACCTTGTAGGTCTTGCCCGAGATCGTGGGGTCACCCGCCTCGAAGGCCTTCAGCGAGATGCCCCGCTTGATCAACTTCTCCTTGAAGACGTCGACGGCCGCCTTCGCCCGCTCCTCGGTCCCGGACTCGATCGTGATCGCCGCCTCGCCGGACCAGGAGATGGAGGTGTCGGTGCCGCGGAAGTCGAAGCGCTGCGAGAGCTCCTTCGACGCCTGGTTGAGGGCATTGTCGACCTCCTGCCGATCGACCTTGCTCACCACGTCGAACGACGGGTCGGCCATGTTCTCCTCCTCTGACCGGGCCCCGAGTGAGCCCGGATCCTCGGCTGTCGTATCCTTGCTCCCGCGCCAAGCGCACCCCGGCAGGTTGCCCGAGTGGCCAAAGGGAGCGGACTGTAAATCCGTCGGCTTAGCCTACGAAGGTTCGAATCCTTCACCTGCCACACCCAGGGAGAACGGCCCCTGAACTGCGGAAACGCGGTCCAGGGGCCGTTTTCGCCTCGTCTGGTTGTGTCCGGCTCCAGACCGCTGATCATGGGTGTTCACGGACCATGCACGGACCGATCTTGGGCGGGCCCACCGAGCTGCCTGAGCGAAGCGCGTCCTCGACCCGGCGCCGGGCGGCGTCCTCTTGGCCGGCGAGCCCGGCTTGCCGCGCACGCAGCTCGAGAACCAGGAACGCCAAGACCCTGCCATTCAGCCAGGCAGCACACCGACCAGCACGAGCGGTGCGGACCTGCTGGCACCATGCACGGATGCTCGACGACGCCCAGGACTACGACGCCGTAGCCGCCCTGTTGCTGCACCCGCCGAAGCTCTGGACGCGCGCCGAGGTGCTCGTCCGTCCGACGCCCGTCCCCGCCGAACCCGGCATCTACGGCTGGCATTTCACCACCGCGCCCAGTCCCGAACTCGACGCCGGGCGACTGCTCTACGTCGGCATCGCCCCGAAGCACATGAGTAACCGCACCAGCAAGACCCACCTGCGCCAGCGCGTCCGCTACCACTTCAACGGCAACGCCGAAGGCTCCACACTGCGGCTCACGCTCGGCTGTCTGCTCGGCCTGCAACTGCGCCGCGTCGGCAGCGGCAAACGCATGACCTTCGGCCCTCACGGGGAAAAGCAGCTCAACGATTGGATGCAGGACAACGCCCGCGTCTGCTGGCAGCCCTGCCCCGAACCCTGGATCGTCGAGTCCGCGGTCATCGGCAAGACCGACCTTCCGCTCAACCTCGACCAGAACCGAGACCATCCCTTCCGCGCTCGGCTCGCCACACTGCGCCGCCAGGCCAAGCAACGAGCCCGCGAACTCCCGATCCTGACCTGAGCCTGGACCAGAAGGGCAAGAAACGACGCGGGGGCTCCGCCCCCACACCCCCGGCGCCGCTCGGAGATCAAGGGAAAGTGCGGAACGGTGGTGTTCTCCTCACGGACGCGCCCAACGGCAGCCAGACCGCCCGCACCAGGTCCAGGACAACACCGCTGCGCGGTGCCTTCGGCATCCTGGACCCGGCACGAACGGCCCGGCAGGGACAAGCCCGCATCCGCGAGGAGATCACCACCGGGACCCCGGCGTGCGAGGACAACAATGACCCGCGCGGACTATGCACGGACGCGAGGCGGGGGAGCAGGGTATCGGCATAGGTCAGAGCAAAGATGCCAGCCCACTGTAAATCCGTGTGGTCCGGCTGTGTCCAGCTCCCGACCGCTGATCATGGGTGTTCACGGACCATGCACGGACACGATCATGAACCGCCATCGCCGAGCGCTTCCTCGATCCGACGGCGGGCAACGTCGTTCTGGCCGGCGATGCACTTCGCGTAGACCCGGAACAGGACGTCGACGCTGTGGCCGGCGCGGCCGGCCACCCGGGCCAGTCCCAAGTGGGACACAAGTCCTCTGAGCACGATCGGGCGTTTCGGATCTCGATCGCCCGTGACGCCGGTAGTGTCCGCCTTCCGAAGCGGCTAAAGGCAGCCCTGCTGCGAGCGCAGGCCGACGTCAGCTCATGACAACCGCGGGGTGGCTGGCTCACGCTGTGGCGACCACCGTAAACCGGACCGCTGCTGATGTCTGGCGGCTCGCGCGGGCCCAGCTCCCCGGCACGACAGATCGCGCCGATCACCGCTCGCGAGGCTACGGCACATATACGGCGTGAGCGCGACGAGAAGCACCTCGCATCGAGGCCGGGGTTGGGTGGAGCCACATATCCGCGTAGCGAGATCCTGACTGCTCCGGCCCTCGGCAGCGTGGGCCCGACCAGGATCCGCATGGTGGTTACGGGCGCGGCCGGCGGGCGACGACGAAGATTCGCCGACTATGGACGAGGTAGTCCACGCCGTCGGTCAGGCCGAGGTTGCCCTTCGCCTCGAACATGAGCCGGCTCGTCGCCTCGTGGCCCACTTCGAGTTTCAGGGTCTCCTCGGCGGCCACGATGCGCTTGTAGAAGATCCGCCGCAGCCGCTCGGCTGCGGGGTCGACGTTGTAGTGCTCGACGACGAAGCCGGCATGCGCAAGCAGCGGGCGGTGGTCGCCCACCGCTGGGGCGAGGGCGCCGGGCGGGGTCCGGTCGCGGTCCCAGCTGGTGAGGACGAAGCGGGCTCCCGGTTTGAGGATCCGCGCCGCCTCGCACAGCGCGCCGGCCTTGTCCGGCACCGCCCACAGGACATCAATGCTCATGGCGGCGTCGAATGTGGCGTCCGGCAGGCCGGTCGCCACGATGTCGCCGACGGAAAAGCGCGCGCGATCGGCCAGGCCGAGCTCCGCGGCGCGGCGAGCGGCGCTGGCAATTGCGTGGTCCGACAGATCGATTCCGAGCAGGCCCGCGCCCGTCTGACGCGCCGCCCAGAGACCGGGACCGCCCTGACCGCAGCCGAGGTCGACGATCTGGTTTCCGGGCCCGACCCGGAGTTCCTGCGCCAGCCGGCGCAGCTGGCTGCGGGTGACGAAACTGCGCGGGTCGACGTCCTCCGGGTACTCGCTGCCGTAGACCTCCCGGCGAATCCGTCGGCGCGTCGCACTGTCGACGTGCGAGGCGTACGTCGCGCTGTACGGGTCGTGCGGCGGGCTCCTTCCGGTGTCCGGTAGGAGGTCGTCCGGCGATGAATCGATCACTTCGTGGCTCCGACGTTTCAGCCTGGGCTGACGAGAACGCCTGACCGACCGGCATGGACCCCACCCATCATGGCACCCGCCCCTCCTACCCGAGGCGGCCCAACGCCACCCGAAACAGAGCCGACGACAGCAGGGATGACAGCTGGTTGCCTCCTCCACCTGCCGCGATTCACTGACGCCCGATCGCCGAACGTGAGCGCTGCTCTACCCCAGGCCTGCCCGGCACGGCCAGCTCAGGCCCGTTCCCGGTGCCCGCCAGGGCGACGCTCTCCCGCACGCCCCGCCGCGCCGAGCGCTGCCGCTTACCTCACATGGTCCGATCTGGGCGATGTGCTCACCGGTCGCACCCGGTTTCGTGCACGGCTGGTGCACTCGGCGGCGGACGTCGGGACGATCCGGCCCTCGCGACCGCGGTGCGGGAAGGAGCAGGCCATGAGCCGGTCGTCGCCTCTGACCGGGACCGGGGCCGCCCGGCCGGGACTCCCCTTTCGGTGGGCGAGTGCCGCCAGATAGATCCCGACCGGCCACCCTCCCGTGTGCGCGGTGAGGTCGGCCACCTGCCGGGGAGTCAGGTCCACACCGGCGGCCCGGAGCAGGTCAGCGGCGTTCAGCGCGTTCATCCGTAGTTCGGTCACACCGACGTCGAGCACCCTGCCCTCGGCCCGCAGGCGAGCCAAGGGCAGCGTCGGCTCGGTGCGACCGGCCAGCGCGAGCTGACAGCCCGGGGGAAGGTTCGCCGCGAGCGTCTCGACGCTGCGGAGGTTCTCCGGATCGGTGAGGCGATGGCAGTCGTCGATCGCCAGGACGAAGGGGTGCGGAGCGGAGGCGACCGAAACGGCCAGGCCCGCCAGGGCTCGTCGTCGCGCCGGGGAATCGGGTACCTCGAGATCCCGCAGCACCGCCGCCTCCACCGGAACGGCACGCGCGACGGCCGCGGCCAGGCAGGTCAGCAGGACCGCCGGGTCGTCCGTGCCCTCGTCCAGGGAGACCCAGCCGAAGCGGCGGGCGTCCCGCCTCCGCCACTGAGCCAACAGTGTGGTCTTCCCGTACCCGGCCGGTGCGATGAGCGCGACGACCGGGATGTCGGCCGACGCGGTGAGGTGCCGCAGGACCGCGGCCCGGGGGACGAGTCCCGGACGCAACAGCGGAGGCGCCAGCCGCGACGGGAGCACGGCCTCGGACTGCTCCCTGGGCCATTCCCCACTGTGCCGGGCCATACTGTGCCGGGCCATGTCCGTCACCTTGGCGATCCGCGCCCCACGAGGTCAACCGCTCCGGCGGTGGCGAGCGCGCGGCGAGCCACACCGCACCCGGCCCGGCCATCGAACCGTGCATGCCGCTCAGGTACCGCGCACGGGCGTCGCCCCGGCCCATCGCCCCGATGGGCCGACACGCCCGGTCGGGACGACATGAGGAGGCAAGCCCGTGGCGACGATTCATCCGGCGCCGGAAGCGATGCAGGCCCTCAACCGGGCGGTGCCCGACGACCAGCCCATCGTGCTACTCAACCTGCTGCGCTATCGCGAGTGGACGCAGCACCGAGGCGAGTGGATCTCCGGTCGCGAGTGCTACGCGCGCTACGCGAACGCGCTGCTGCCGATCCTCATGCGCGTCGGCGGCCGGCTCCTGTGGCGCGGACAGGTCGGGCACGTGCTGGTCGGGCCGCCGGACGAGACCTGGCACGAGGCGGTGCTCGTCGGCTACCCGTCGCGCAGCGCGTTCGCGCGAATGCTGGCCGACCCCGTCTACCGGTCCTGCGCGCAGCTGCGCACGGACGCGCTCGAGGACTCCCGCCTGATCGTCGCCGTCGCACCGCGGCGAATCGGCCCGCTGGCCTGGACAACCCTCAGGCTCGCCACCCGCCTGGTTGCGATCAAGACCACGAGGAGTCGCAAGGGGCGAGCTTGCCCAACCGGGCCCCGCTGAGCTGCTCGCAGCCGCGCTCTCGCCTCTGGCTGGGCGGGTTCGGCTCCCTGCCGCAACCCGAGAGAACGGCCTCTGAACTGCGAAAACGCGGCTCAGGGGCCGTCCTGCATCCGGTCCGGGGGTGTCCGGCTGTGGGTCCCTGTTCGGGCGGGGCCTATCGCCGGCCGTCGAAGGCGGCCATCCTGCCTGGGTCCCGGAATCTCGGACAAGGAGACCGTCATGGTCGAGACCCGCTTCACCCGGCTCGTCGGTTGCTCGGTTCCGGTCCAGCAGGCGCCGATGGGACCCGTGTCCCCACCCGGCCTCGCTCTTGCCGTCGCGGCGGCGGGCGGGCTGGGAACCCTGCATGCCATGCATTCCGCAGCGGAGGTGGAAGCGGCCTGCGGGCTTCTCCCCGAGCAGACGCCCGGGGCTCTGGCGCTCAACGTGCTCGTCCCGTTCGTCGATCGCCCGACGCTCGAGCTCGCGGCTCGGCGGTGCCGGGTCATCGACTTCTTCTGGGGTCCCCCCGACCCGCAGCTCGTCGAGCTGGCCCACCGGAGCGGCGCCCTCGCCGGCTGGCAGGTCGGGTCCATCGAGAGCGCCCGGGCGGCGGCGGATGCGGGATGTGATCTGGTGACCGCCCAGGGCGTCGAGGCCGGCGGCCACCACGACGGGCGCAGCGCGCTGATGCCGCTCCTGGAGGCGTGCCGCCGCGAGCTCGACGTCCCCGTGCTCGCGGCGGGCGGCATCGGCGGGGCCGAGGATGTCGAGCGGGTGATGGCCGCCGGTGCGGACGGGGTGCGGGTGGGCACCCGTTTCATCGCCACCGACGAGTCCGGCGCCCACCCCCGCTATCAGCAGGCCCTCATCACCGCCCAGGCGGAGGACGCCGTGGAAACCGACCGGTTCTCCATCGACTGCCCGCTCTGCCCGTCCCACCACGGGGTGCTGCGGCGCTCCCTCGAGGCCGCCGAGGTCCGCCGGGGTCAGGTCGTGGCACGCCTCGGCGAGAACGGGATCCCGGCATTCGCCGGGATGCCTCCGCTGGCTCAGATGGAGGGTGAGCTGGAAGCCATGTGCATGTACGCCGGCCGCGGTGTGGCCGCGGTCCGGGCGGTCCAGCCTGCCGCAGCGGTGGTGGCGGAGCTGGCCGAGGGGGCCGCCCGGGCCTCGAGTCGGGGCGCCGCGCGCCGGTGAGACGGTCCGGACCCGCTGCCGGGACCGTGCGCAGACGGCGCCTCCCACGCAGAGCTGCCGGTCAGCGCCGGCTCGTCAGCTCACTCGGGCTTTCGGGCCAGCAGCACGCTGCGGTCGCCGGCGGCGGGCCGGTGCTCGACGTCGACGAACCCGACCCGTTCGGCCGTCTCGGCCAGCTCGCCGACCGACCAGCACTTTCCCGGCGTCGAGTGCATCAGCAGCACCGAGTACTCGGCGACCGGCAGCGGGCCGCGCTTGTCCGCGTCCACATGGGTGTCGTGGTCGATGAGCCAGCCCCCGGCCGGCAACGAGGCGAAGGAGGCGGCGAGCAGCTGCGCCACCCGGGCCCCATCCCAGTCGTGCAGGACATGTGAGTACAGGTGAACGTCGAACCCGGCGGGTAGGGGATCGGCGAACATGTCCCCGGTGATGACCTCGATCCGGTCGGCCAGTCCGCGAGTGCGCAGGAGCGTGCGCGCGGCGATGTCCACGGGTGCCCGTTCGAAGACCGCGGCCCGCGCGTCCGGGCGGTCGCGCAGCACCGCCGCCGCGTAGACCCCCGAGCTTCCGCCCACATCGAGCAGACCGGTCACCGGGATGTCCGCGACGGTGTCCGCGAGGACCGGACCGAGGAAGGCCCCCCGGGCGTCCATCGCGGCCGTGATCCGCTCCGCGAACGCGGCGTCGCCCAGTCGGCCCGACCAGTCCGTCGGCTGGTCACCGGCCGTGGCGCCGGCGCCGGCCCATGCGGCCTGCCCGTCCGTCCGAAGGACGTCGACCAGCTCCCGAGCAGCCGGTCGCTCGGCGAGTGAGCCGAAGTACGAGCGCAGGTCGAACGGCGAGCCGGCGGCGAGGTGCCGGCGGCCGAGTCCGGTGAGGCCGACGACGTCACCGGCCTCGATGTCGCGATCGATCAGACCCAGCGCGGCGCAGTAGGTCAGCAGGACGTCGGCCGGGCGTTCGGCGAGACCGAGGTCCGCACGAAGATCGGCCGACGGGAGCGGGCCGTTGACCGCCAGCCAGGAGAACAGGTCGAACTCCGCGACGGCGGCGATGAGCAGGTCGGCCGCGAAGACGCCGTCGCGGATGCGGTAGAGGACGGTGGGGTCCGGGACGTCCGCGGCCTTGATCACACCGTGCACGGTAGGCGAAGGAACCGCTCCCGACCACGAGCGCGGCGGGCGGCGCCTCGGGCCGCGGACCCGGTGAGTCAGCTGCCACCGGTGCGGTGCCGCGTCGAGCCGTTCCGGCCGGGCCACCGACCGATGGCGATGGTGGCGTCCAGCTCCGCGCAGCAGGTGATCCGCGGCGCCAGCCCGCTGCGGGCCATGGCCTCGGCGGTCCGCGGCGCCTGACTCCCGCTGGTCTCGATGAGAAGCGAACCACCCGGCGCCAGCCAGCGCGGCGCTGCGGTGATCACCCGCCGCTGGACGTCGAGCCCGTCCGCGCCGCCGTCGAGTGCCACCGACGGTTCGTGCACGCGCGCCTCCGGGGGCAGCAGGCCGAGTTCCTCCGTCGGCACATAGGGGGCGTTGGCGACCAGCACGTCGACGCGGCCGCGCAAGGCGGCGGGCAGTGGAGCGTCGAGGTCACCCTCGTACACCTGGGCGCCGGTGCGCGCGAGGTTGCGGCGCGCGCACCGCACCGCGGCGGGGTCGATGTCCACGGCCCACAGCTCGATCCGGTCGCCCGCCGTGGCGAGCGCGGCACCCACCGCACCCGAGCCACAGCACAGGTCGACGACGATCGCGTTGGGTCGCAGGAGGTCGGCGGCCTCGCGGACGAGGAACTCGGTGCGGCGACGGGGGACGAAGACTCCCTCGTCCACGGCGATCCGTATCCCGCAGAACTGCGCCCAGCCGAGGATCTGTTCGAGGGGGAACCCGGTGATCCGCCGGTCCACCATGGTTTCGAGGTCGGACGGTGTGCGCGCCGCGGCCACGAGCAGCCGCGCCTCCTCCTCGGCGAAGACGCAGCCGGCGGCGCGAAGCCGGGAGACGATGGACCGCGGATGATCCGACGGGAGGGCGGACATGCGAGCCTCACCTCTGAAGACGGGCGGCCGGTGGTCCTGGCCGCCGGTGGCGGCTCGTGGGTGGTGCGGGACGCCGCCCGGTGTCATGCGCTCACGGGTGGCACAGCCGCGAGGGCGGCGACGGCGGCCTCGTAGCCGAACCGGACCGCTCGCTCCACCCGCGGCACGTCGATGGTCAACCCACGGACCCCGGCGGTGCGGGTCGGTGTGATCGCCAGCAGGTGCGCCCCGTCGCGGTCGGGATGCGCGGCGTCGGACAGCAGCGCGAGGCTGTCGGCGTGCCTGCGGACGTCCTGGGTCATCGCCCCCAGCCCCGGGACGATCACGTCGAGCGAACGGGCCCACAGCGGGGCCCGCTCGCCCGGTTCGGACCGGCGTAGCTCCGGGACCGTGCGGGTGAGCAGCGCGAGGACGTGGGTCGCCCCGTCGCGCAACGCCCGCAGCACCGGAAGCGGGTCGCTGACCGAGCCGTCGATCCAGCGGCGACCCTGGAGTTCGACGGGCGGGCCCGCGAGCCACGGGATGGTCGCGGTGGCGCGCATCGCCCGCTTCCAGGTGAGCACACTCGGCAGCCGTTCGAACACGTGCGGGCGCATGTCATCGGCGTCGGTGACGACGATGCGCACCGGCACCGGGCTCTCGAGCAGGGCGTCCCAGTCGGCGGGCTTGGTATGCACGAGGACCTCGTCGATGAGGTAGTCGAGCGAGACCATCGGCCCGCGGGTGCCCAGCCGGCGCGGGTCGATGAACTGCTTGCACGCCATGTCGTCGGGGAAGATCCGGGCGGCATCACGGCCGCGTCCGAGGACGAGTGCCGAGCCGACGAACGCACCGGCTGAGGCGCCGTAGACGACGTCGAAGCACTCCGCCAGCCCGGCCTCCTGCAGCGCCTGCACCATGCCGCCCGCGTAGGCCCCCCGCATTCCACCGCCCCCCACGACCAGCGCGATCCGGTGGGGGTCGGTACGGGCGCCGGGACGGCTACCGGCCGCGCGGCGGCACAGCAGCGCATGCAGCACCTCGGCGTCACCCGACAGTGCGGCGTCCGCCTGTCGGGCGGGTTCCGAATTCGGTGCTGCGGAGCTCATGGGTTCGATTCTGACGGCGACTCGATCCGCCGCATGACCGGGGAGGCGGCCGGGCCGGTCGGCCGAGATCACCACGCACGGATCGATCACCGGTAGGGTCGCATCCGTGGCGGTGCTCAAGGTGGAAGCCGAACCTGGGGAGGTCGGGTTCGACCCCGATCGGCTGGCTCGGATCGACACGCATTTCCAGCGTTATGTGGACGACGGCAGGCTGGCCGGATGGTCGATCGCGCTCGCCCGGCGCGGCCGCCTCGCTCACGTGAGCCATTACGGCAGGCGCGATCTCGAGACCGGCCTGCCCGTCGACGGGGACACCCTGTGGCGCATCTACTCGATGACCAAGCCGGTCACCTCCGTGGCCGCGCTGATGCTCTACGAGCGGGGCGCGCTGGAACTGACCGACCCGGTGTCGCGCTACATCCCGTCGTTCGCTGACCTGCGGGTGTACCAGGCCGGTTCGGCGCTCAAGCCGGCGACCGTGCCTGCCGTCGAGCCGGTCCGGATCTGGCATCTGCTCACCCATACCGCCGGACTGACCTACGGGTTCCACCACGCCCATCCCGTGGACGAGATGTACCGGGCCAAGGGGTTCGAGTTCGCTGCGCCGCGGGGGATGGACCTCGCGGCGGCCTGCGATGCCTGGGCCGCGCTGCCGCTGCTGTTCCAGCCGGGCGCCGAATGGAACTACTCGGTCGCCACCGACGTACTGGGCCGGGTCGTCGAGGTCGCCTCGGGACAGTCGCTCGACGAGTTCTTCGCCGAACACATCTTCGGCCCGCTCGACATGACCGAGACAGGCTTCGCGGTGCCCCCGGAGGACCTCGATCGGCTCGCCGCGCTCTACACACCCAACCCGACGGGCGGACTGATCCGCAACACGTCCCTCGGGGAGGCCATCACCCGGCCTCCGTCGATGCTCTCCGGTGGCGGCGGGCTCGTCTCCACCCTGCACGACTACCACCGCTTCACCCAGATGCTGGCCGGCGGCGGCCAGCTCAACGGCGAGCGGCTGCTCGGCACCCGGACGCTGCGCTACGCCACGCGCAACCACCTGCCCGGCAACGCCGACCTCGACGCGTTCGGCAGGCCGATCTCCGCCGAGTCGGCGTTCGCGGGGATCGGCTTCGGCCTCGGCTTCTCGGTGGTCGTCGACGAGCTGGCGGGTAAGGTCCTCACCAGCCCGGGCGAGTTCGCCTGGGGCGGGCTGGCCAGCACGTCGTTCTACGTCGACCCGGTCGAGGACCTCACGGTGGTGTTCATGACCCAGCTCCTGCCCTCGAGCACCTACCCGATCCGCCCGCAGCTGCGGGCACTGGTCGCCCAGGCCGTGGTGGACTGATGCCGAACGCACTCGCACTCGCCATTCGGGTCGCGGTCGTCGCGCTCGCGCTGTGGGTCGCGACGCTGCTGATCGGCGGGATCGAGCTGGGCGCCGGCCCCGCGAGCAGCCGGATCGGCACCCTCGTCGTCGTCGCGGTCATCTTCGGCCTGGTGAACGCGGTGCTCAAACCGCTGATCAAGATCGTCGGCTGTCCCCTGTACATCCTGACGCTCGGCCTGATCAGCCTGGTGGTGAACGCCCTGCTGTTCATGCTCGTCGGGGCGATCGCCTCCGGGGTCGGGCTGCCGTTCACCGTCACCGGATTCTGGGCGGCCTTCTGGGGCGCGATCGTGGTCGGGGTCGTCGGCTTCCTCCTGCATCTGGTCATCCCGGACCGTCTCGACCAGCGCTGATGCCATCGGTGCGCGGGTAGGGCGCTTCAGCACCACCACCCGCGCACGGGGTGCCTACACGGGCCAGGACTCGCGGCGGTACCCGGCGTCCCAGAACATCCACTCGTACCGCGAGGTCGTGGTGAAGTGCTCGCGGACCAGATCCAGCTCGCGGGCGGCCAGCTCGGCGCCGATCCGCTCGGTCACCGCCAGCACCTCGTCGACGACGGCCTGGAAGTCGCTGCCGCCATACATCGCGATCCAGCGCGCGTAAAGGGGATCGGGTGAGCTGCGGGCCAGCAGCTCCTCGCCGACCTTCGCGTAGATCCAGTAGCAGGGCAGCACCGCTCCGACACCCTCGGCGTACGACCCGCCGTGGGTCGTGGCGAGCAGATAGCTCAGGTAGGCGCGGGTCGTCGGGGCGACCGGCTCGGCGGCGGCGGCCTCCGCGGAACTGCCCATCGCCGCCATCAGCTCGGCGTGCAGCGCCTGTTCGGCCGCGATCGCGCCCGCGGCATGCCGGGCGAACATCGCCGTCTCACCCTGGTTCGGTGCCTTCGCCGCGCACACGGCGAGCGCTCGGGCGTAGCCACGCAGGTAGTGCGCGTCCTGGATGATGTAGTGGCGAAACGACTCGCGCGGCAGCGTGCCGTCGGTCAGCCCGGCGAGGAACGGATGCGCCAGCACCTTCGCGTAGATCTCGGTGATGTCGGACCACAGCAGTTTCGTGATGCTCACGGTGTCGGCCATCACGTGAGGCTAACCCGGCCCACGGGTGTGACTGCCGCGCTGCACGGGTACCAGATCGACGGTGTCCGGGGGTTGGACGCGGCCCGGCGCGCCCCCGCCGAGCGGCAGCGGTTGGTGAGAATCTCGTCACTCTTGGGATAGGCGGCGGCGGAGCCACCAACGGAGTAGTTCACGATGGTGTATCCGAGATGCGTCTCAGCGTCGAGCCGCGTCGGCCCGCATTCCTGACGCGGAGGTTGTCCGACAGTGAGCCCTGTTCCCATGGACCACCACGAGAAGATGCGCCTGAGGGCGGCCGCCTTCAGAGTGACCCGCCTCTACCCCGGCCCGGTCGGCGAGGTGCTCTCGCGCGAGCTGCTGAGCTGGGAGGAGTTCGGCTATCGGCTGGGCGGCAGCCAACTGGTCATGCGCCTGGTCGAGCACGTGCTCTCCACACCGCTCGCGCCGAACGACGCGGCGGCCTGAGGCCGGTGTCCGGCGGAGCGGTCCTCAGCCCCCGGCCAGCCGCTCCCTCAGCTCACGCTTGAGCACCTTCCCCGCCGCCGACACCGGAATCTCGTCGACCAGCACGATCTCACGCAGCCGCTGGTACGGCGTCAGCGTCGAGTTGACGGTCGCCATCAGGGCCTGTGCGCCCGACTCGTCGAGGCCCGGGGCCACGACGAAGGCGACCGGCAGCTCCCCGACGTGCGGATCCCGGCGGCCCACCACCGCGGCGCCGACCACCCCGTCCTGGGCGAACAGCGCCTCCTCCAGCCGGCGCGGGTAGACGTTGTACCCCTTGTAGATCAGCATGTCCTTCTTGCGGTCGACGATGCTGAGGTAGCCGTCCTGGTCGAGAACACCGATATCGCCGGTGTGCAGCCAGCCGCCGGCCAGTACCGCCGAGGTCTCCTCCGGCCGGTTGTGGTAGCCGCTCATCACCTGAGGGCCGCGGACACACACCTCGCCCGGCTCCGGGCTGGGCAGCTCACGCCCGTCCTCGTCGAGGATGCGCACCTCGGTGCCGTGGACCGGGACGCCGACGGTGCCGGGCTTGCGCACCGCCGAGCGCGCCGCCGGGCCGATCGTCACCCCCATCGTCGCCTCGGTCAGACCGTAGCCCTCGGTGATCACGACGTCGTCACCGAACCGCCGCTGCAGCGCACGGATCAGCTCCACCGGCAGCGGCGCGGCACCCGAGCTGATGCCCCGCACCGAGGAGAGATCCCGCGTCGTGAACTCGGGGTGCCGGACCAGCGCCGCGAACAGCGGCGGCGCCCCGGACATCCCCGTCACCCGGAACCGTTCCGCGTCGGCGAGGTATGCGCCGGCGTCGAAGCGGTCGTGCAGCACGGTCGTCGACCCGGTGAGCATCGGCAGGTTCAGCCCCCCGATCGTGCCCATCGCGTGGAACCAGGGGGTCAGGTTGATCGCGACTCCGGTGCCCAGCCGCACCGGGTACTCCACCGCAGGCTCGACCTGATCGAGCCGCAGCCCGCCCGCGTCGTCGAGTACCGGTACGGAGCCGCTGCTCCAGCAGGAGAACTGCAGGGTGTTCACGACGACGTTGCGGTGGGACAGCCGCACGCCCTTGGACCGGCCCGTGGTGCCGCCGGTGTATGCCAGATGGGCGAGGTCCTGTTCGACGTCGATCTCGACGGCGGGAGCGCGTGCGGGTGTCGTCGCGTGGAACGACTCGAAGTCCCGCGCGCCGGGCAGGGCACCGAGGTCGACCGGGTGCGCCAGGTCGAGGGCCTGCTGCCGGTCGGTGACCAGCAGCAGTCGTACCGGTGTGCGGTCCTGCACCGCGGCCAGCACAGCTGCCGGACCGGGGCCCGCCGCGGCGGGGAGCACCCAGCTGACCGCCGCGACGGCGCCGGAGTCGGTCAGCTGCGCGGCGAGCTCGGCGGGCGGCAGCAGCGGACTGGCGGGGGTGAATGTGGCTCCCGCCAGCAGGATCCCGAAATAGGCGACGGCGTACTGCGGACAGTTGGGCAGGTGGACGGCGACGACGTCGCCGCGGCCGATCCCGGCGCCGTTCAGCGCGGTGGCGAACGCGCAGGCTCGCCCGTACAGCTGGGCGAAGCTCAGCGTCCGGCCGTGGTAGTGCAGCGCCGTCCGGTCGCCGAACCGGCGCGCGGCGCCCGCCAGGACCGCTCCTACCGGGACGGCCGGGTAGGGCGGATTCGGTGCGGCCCGGAAGCCGTCGATGTCGGACAGGTTCTCAGTCGGCGTCATTGCCGTGCCTCCCCGTCGATCCGACCGGTCACGGCCGAGCGTAGCGATCGTTCGGTGGGTTGTGATCGCGATTGCGGCTGGGACGCCGACCAGATCGCACGATCATTCCGATGGAGTACGCCAGCGCTGGCGAAGGGCCGTTCAGCCCGCGCCGAGCAGCAGCCCGCGAGCGTAGGCGATCGACACCGCCTCGGTGCGGCTTCCCGCGCCGAGTTTGGCCATCACCCGCGACAGGTGGACGCTCACGGTCTTCTCGCTGATGAAGAGCTCCGCGCCGACCTGCCTGTTCGTCCGTCCCTCGGCAACGAGGGCGAGTACCGACCGCTCCCGCGGGGTGAGCGGATCGGAGGCGGCGGCCGGACGGCGGACCGGTTCCGCATCGGCGAGGCCGAGCCCGGCGCGTTCGGCCAGCGCCCGCACGGCGGCGGCCAGCGGCGCCGCGCCGAGGGACTCCGCGACGGCCATGGCCGTGCGAAGCTCCGCCGTGGACTCGGCGCGGGTGGCGCCCGTCGGCGCCTCGGTGCTCCCGACGAGCAGGGCCTCGGCGCGACGCCACCGCGCCAACGCCTGCCGGTAGCCGTCCCCGTATCCGTAGCCCTCGACGACCCGCCCCCAGGCCCGTGGATCCGAGTGACCCCGGGCCCGGGAGAGTTCGGCGTCGATGCGGTGCAGCCAGGCCCTCCCCTCGACGCCCAGGGCGGCGCCGCGCGGCCTGCCTTTCGCGGCGATGTCGTGCCCGTCCGCAGCCAGCGCCTCCGCGGCCGCCACCGCCTGCTCGCGGGCCACGGCACCCCCGGTAGCCAGCTCGGCCTGAGCCGCGACACCCAGGGCGCAGAGCATGATTCCAGCCAGGTGATGGGGATCCCAGGCGCGCACCCCGCGCAGCGCCTCGTCGATCCGCGCCGCTGCCAACTCCGGCCTTCCCTGCCACAGCGCCGCCTCCGCCCCGGCCTGCCCGATGAGCAGGATCATCTGGTCGTCCGTCGGTGTGGCGGCGACGAGTTGGGCGAGGCGGTCCTCGGCGGCCTCGAGGCGACCGCGACCCACCATGACGAGCAGCTCGGCGGCGGCGACCCGCCCGGCGACCGTCGCCGACACCGCCGCTCCGCCGAGCTCCGCAGCGGCCTCGGCGTCGTCCCAGGCGCCGCGCCGGAAATCCGCGAGCACATGCGCGACGCGCAGCTCGAGGCCGTATCCGCTCCAGGTCGTCCCGGTGGCGACGGCGCGCGCCTCGCCCGCGGCGAACTCGGCCGCGGCTTCGGCCAGCCGTCCGGCATCGAGCAGCGAGATTCCGGTGTTGAAGAACGAGCGCAGCTCGACGGCGAGGTTGCCCGACGCGCGGGCCAGCTGCTTCGCCTCGGCGAACCGGGCCCTGGCCTGCCGGTCGTAACCGAGGCTCGCCGCGCACCCGGCGAGCGTGACCAGAGCATCGGCCTCGGCGCCGAGCGCATCGTGGTGGTGGTCGGCCCCCGGCGCGGGTGCGTGGGCCGATCCCACCGAGCGGGCCGTGCGCAGGGCCAGCTCGGCGCCGCGGCCGGCCTCGGCGATCTCGTCGAGGTTGAGCATCACCCGGGCCGCGACCGCGCGAGCCCAGGCCAGCTCGGCGGACTCGGGGAACCTCTCGAGCACGGACAGCGACTGCTGGATCACCGGCAGGGCCGCCTCGGCGCGGCCGAGCTCGATCAGCTGGATCGCGTAGCGGATCCGCAGGTCGGCGGCGAGCCGCGGATCGGCCCGTTGATCGGCCAGCTCCAGCGCGCGACGGGCGAGCGCCACGCCGCGATCGGGGTCGCCGGTGGCGCTGGCGGCCCAGGCCGCCCACCGGGTGACGAGGGCCTCGGTGACGCCGGCCACCCCCTCGGCGTCGGGCACCGCGGGCCACAGGTCCAGCGCTCGCTCGGCGTGCAGCAGCACCTCGCCGGGACCGCCGCGCCGGTCGGCCTCGTCGACGGCGCGCACCGACGCCGACAGGGCCAACGGCAGGTCGTGTGCGGCGAGTGCGTGGTGGGCGAGCTCGGCGACGCTGCCGGGCTCGTCGGCGGCCTCGGCCAGCAGCGCGGCGTAGACCCCGTGCAGCCTGCTGCGTTCACCGGGCAGCAGATCCTGGTAGACGGCCTCGTGCAGCAGCGCATGCCGGAACAGGTAGGCGTCGTCGGCGCCGGGGGAGTCGGGAACGAGCACGTGGTGGGCCACCGCGTCGCGCAGCGCCTGTTCGAGCTCGTCGGTGCCGAGCCCGGCCACCGCGGCCAGCCGATCGTGCCGCACCCGGCGGCCGGCGACGGCGGCGAGCCGCAGTACCCGCTGTGCCGTCGCGGGCAGCCGTTCGAGCCGGGCCAGCAGCACCTCGGCCAGCCCGTCGGGGACGGCGTCGCCGGACGCCGAGACCAGCTCCTCGGCGAAGAACGCATTGCCCTCGCTCCGCCGGGCGATGCGCCGCAGCGCCTGCTCGTCGAGGCCGCCGTCGGCGAGGCCACGCACGAGCGAGAGCGCCTCGCTCTGCCCCAGCGGGGCCAGCTCGAGCCGCTCGACGGCCGGCAGCCGCACCAGCTCGGCGAGCAGCGGCCGCAGGGGATGCCTGCGGTGCAGATCGTCGTCGCGGTAGCTGGCGAGCACCGCCAGCCGCTGCCCGCCGAGCCGGGACAGCAGGAAGACCAGCAGGTCGCGGCTGGAGCGGTCGGCCCAGTGCAGATCCTCCAGCACGAGCAGGACGGGGGCCTCGGCCGCCAGCTCGGCGAGCCCGGACAGCACCGCGTCGAACACACGGAGCTGGCCGAGATCGCGATCACCGGCCAGCGGCTCCGCCCGCGGCCGCCCGCCCGGCAGCAGCCTGCGCAGCTCGGGATGCGCCGCGACCAGCTCGGGCCGGTCCGCGGCGAGCCGGCCGAGCGCCTCGGCGAACGGAAGGTACGGCAGTGACGACTCGCCCGTGTCGAGGCAGCGGCCGGTGAGCACGGCGAAACCCGCGGCGGTGGCCTGCTCGGCGGCCTCGGTGACCAGCCGGGTCTTGCCGACGCCCGCCTCGCCGGACAGCAGCACGGCGCGGGCGGAACCGGCCGCCGCCCGATCGAGCGCTGCGGCCAGCACCCGGACCTCGTCTCGGCGGCCGACCAGGGGGATCCCGAAACCCAGCCGCGCCACGCCGGTCATGCTCGCACGGCACTCCGACCATCTGCGTCGGCATGTCGCACCGCGGTGGGGAGTGCTGCGGGGCGCCGCGAGGTCGCTCGCCGGTCGGCCCGACTGCCGGTCCGGGCCAGCCGGGCCGTCCGGGTCCGTTCGGCCTCGGCCAGCAACCGATCGCGGTGGGCGTTGACCTCCAGGTCGAGGGGGTATGGGGCGAACACGATGTCGAGGATCGTGCTGAGGCCTCGGCGCCGGCATCGGACGATCGCGTCGCTTTCGCCGCCGTCCAGGCCCACGACCCCTTACCCCGCCGCCGGCATCGGCGACCGGCCGGGGCCGGATTCACCCCGATGATCGTTGCGCGGCCCGGTCCGTTCTGCGCCAGGATGACTCGATATCACGCCGAGTTCGGAAAGGAGCAGCCGAGCGATGCCCGGTCCCGCCCGCAAGCCGATGCGCGCTCCGAAGCGCAAGGCCAACCCGCTGCGCGTCAAACGGATCGAGGAGGTCGACTGGAAGGACGTCGCGCTGCTGCGCACGTTCATCTCCGATCGCGGCAAGATCCGGTCCAGGCGCGTCACCGGGTTGACGCCCAAACAGCAGCGCGAGGTCGCCGTCGCGATCAAGAACGCCCGGGAGATGGCCCTGCTGCCGTACCCCAAGTCCGGGCGGGCCTGAACTCGGCCACGGGTCGCTGCCACTCGGCCGCGGCCGACCCCCGGGTTTCGCCCGCCGGGAAGGGGTTGTGTAACATCGTGCAGGCCCGCCGGGAAGCCGCGCTGCGACTCCCGAAGGGTGGTGCCGCCCCTTTAGCTCAGTCGGCAGAGCGTCTCCATGGTAAGGAGAAGGTCTACGGTTCGATTCCGTAAAGGGGCTCGAGCGAGGTGTTGTGACCGGCCTCGCGAGGCGGTGTAGCTCAGTCGGTAGAGCAAGCGGCTCATAATCGCTGTGTCGCCGGTTCAAGTCCGGCCACCGCTACCAGACTGACGAGAACCCGAGGCAAAGCAGGAGGCAGCCGCGATGGCCAAGGCCACCGACGTACGGCCGAAGATCACGCTGGCGTGCGAGCAGTGCAAGCACCGGAACTACATCACCAAGAAGAACCGGCGCAACGACCCCGACCGCCTCGCCATCAAGAAGTTCTGCCCGAACTGCGGCACCCACCGGGAACACCGCGAGACCCGCTGACGTGCCCGACCCGTCCTACGTCGGACGGAGCCTTCCTCCGGCCGAGCCGTACCAGGTCAGCAGAGAGAAGATCCGCGAGTTCGCCTCGGCCATCGGGGAGGACGCGCGGATCTGTCATGAGGTGGACGCCGCGCGCGCCGCGGGCCACCCCGACCTCGTCGCCCCGCCCACGTTCGCGGTGACGTTCACGATGCCGCTCATCGAGGCGTTCCTGCGCGACCCCGACTTCGGCTGGGACTACAGCCGGATGGTCCACGGTGACCAGTCGATCACGCTGTACCGGCCGATCCGCGGTGGCGATGAGCTGGTCACGACGATCCACGTCGAGGACCTCAGCACCCGGGCGGGCAGCCATCTGTTGACCCTGCGGTGCGAGATCGCCGGACTCGCCGGCGAACCCGTCGCCACCACCAAGGCCTTGCTCGTCACCCAGGCGGCATCGTGAGCGCCTCCGGCACCGACTGGTCCGCGATCGCCAAGGGCGATGAGCTTGCACCGCTTCAGCTGCGCATCACCCGTGCCGATCTGGTCCGGTACGCCGGCGCCTCCGGCGACTTCAACCCGATCCACTGGAGCGACCGCACCGCAGCCGCCGTCGGGCTGCCGGGGGTGATCGCGCACGGGATGCTGACGATGGCGCTCGCCGGGCGGTTGGTGACGCGCTGGGTCGGCGACCCGGCGGCGGTGCGCAGCTACTCGGTGCGCTTCACCCGCCCCGTGATCGTTCCCGACGACGACACGGGCGCCCTGCTGGAGCTCAGCGGAAAGGTCGGCGACGTCCACGCCGCGGACTCGGACGGCCGCCGGGTCGCCCGCATCGACATCACCGCCCGGTTCGACGGCAAGACCGTGCTCGGGCGGGCCGCGGCCGAGGTCGTCCTCCCGAAGTGAACCTCGACTTGCCCTGATCGCCCGTCGGGTCGATGCTGCCGAGGTCACCATTCCCGGCGGAGGGAGCACGACGTGAAGTTCGGCAAACTCGTGGACAAGGCCTGGGAGGACAAGACCGCGTCGGAGATCCTGGCCGCGCCCCCTTCTGCTCTCGAAGGTCTCACCGAGAAGCACGACGATCAGCTGAAGGCGCTCGGGATCACGACCATCGGCGACCTGGCGAACTGGAAGTACGCGAAGCGGGCGGCGGCGCTGGCGATGCTGGCCGAGACCGATCGGTGAGGGGCCGGACCGGGGCGAGCCCGAGCCGGCTCGCCCCGGTCCGGGCCGCTACTGCGCCTCGGCGAGCAGTTCGGCCATCCGGGCCACGCCGGTACGCAGGTCGTCGTCGCCCAGCGCATAGGACAGCCGGAAGAAGCCGGGGGTCCCGAAGGCCTCGCCCGGGACGACGGCGACCTCGGCGTGTTCGAGCACCGCGGCCGCCAACTCGACCGTGGTCTCCATCCGGGCGCCCCGGATCTGCTTGCCCAGCAGCCGGCGGACCGAGGGGTACACGTAGAAGGCCCCCCGCGGGGTCGGGCAGTGCACGCCCGGGATCGCCGAGAGCAGGTCGACGATGGTGCGCCTACGCCGGTCGAACGCGAGGCGCATCTGCGCCACGGCGTCGAGCGGACCCGACAGCGCTTCCAACGCGGCACGCTGCGCGACGTTGCAGACGTTCGACGACAGGTGGGACTGCAGGTTCGTCGCGGCCTTGACGACGTCGGAGGGCCCGGCCATCCAGCCCACCCGCCAGCCGGTCATCGCGTAGGTCTTCGCGACACCGTTGAGCACGACGCAGCGGTCGGCGATCTCCGGCACGACGACGGGCATCGAGACGGCCTCGGCGCCGTCGTAGACGAGGTGCTCGTAGATCTCGTCGGTGATCACCCAGATGCCGTTGTCGGCGGCCCAGCGTCCAACGGCCTCGGTGAGGGCGCGATCGGCCACCGATCCGGTCGGGTTGGACGGCGAGCACCACAGCAGCACCTTGGTCCGCTCGGTTCGGGCGGCCTCGAGCTGCTCGACGGAGGGCAGATAGTCGGCCTCGGGCTCGGTCTGCACGACGACGGGGACGCCACCGGCCAGCGCGATCGTCTCCGGATAGGTGGTCCAGTAGGGGGCGGGCAGGATGACCTCGTCACCCGGGTCGACGAGCGTGGCGAAGGCCTGGTAGACGGCCTGCTTGCCACCGTTGGTGATGAGCACCTGGCCCGCGGTGATCTCATAGCCGGAGTCGCGCCTGGTCTTGGCGGCGACGGCCTCGCGGAGCTCGGGAAGCCCGGCCGCGGGCGAGTAGCGATGGTTGCGGGGGTCCGCACAGGCGGCCGCCGCGGCGGCGACGATCGGCTCCGGGGTCGGGAAGTCGGGCTCGCCCGCGCCGAAGCCGATGACCGGCCTGCCCGCCGCCTTGAGCGCCTTGGCCTTCGCGTCGACGGCCAGCGTGGCTGACTCGGCGATACCACTGATGCGGGCCGAGATCCGGTTTCTGGTGTGGGTGGGCGAAGCGGTGGCCATGGGGTCATCCTTCCGCACCGGGCGGCGGTGCTCGGCAATGGGTTTGCCGAGGGTTTCCCGACCGGTTCCCGATGTGTGGGTGTGCGATTTCGGGTGTCGATGCGGGTGCCGTACACTCGGCGGAGCCGGGCGCATCCGACTGGTTCTGGTGCGCCCGCCCTGTGTCGGCCGAACAGGGCTCAAGGCTGGCTTAGGGGTGTAGCTCAATTGGCAGAGCAGCGGTCTCCAAAACCGCAGGTTGCAGGTTCAAGTCCTGTCACCCCTGCCACCGTGACATGCAGGGAGATCAGTAGGGACGGTGTGGACGAGCGGCGGGCAGCACACGCGCGCTGCTGAGCGGAGGAAACGGGTGTGAGTGAGCGGGCGAGCCCACCACCCGACGCGGCAGCGATGCGTACACGGCCGACGAGCGGCAGCGAGGAGATCCCGTGAGCGAGGAGCGCGAGCCGGGCCGGCTCGGGCGGGAGCGCCCGAGCACCGCGGCCGACCGGCGCGGGCGGCGTACCGTTCCGACATCCGCGATGGGCGGCGGGGTGGCCAAGGGCCGCCCCACACCGGCCCGGGCCACCACCCGCCCGGCGAAGGGCTCGCCGCTGGAGCGGATCAGGCGGTACCTGCGCGAGGTCGTCGCCGAGCTCCGCAAGGTGATCTGGCCGACACGCAACGAGATGGTGACCTACACCATCGTCGTGTTGATCTTCGTGTCGTTCATGGTCGCGCTGGTGGCACTGATGGACTTCGTGTTCGGGCAGGGCGTGATGTTCCTGTTTGGAACGTGATCCGGCCGCCGAGCGCGCGAAGCACGCAGACGAAGGAAGCGAGACGCAGGTGACCTCCTCAGAAGGCGGCCAGCGGCTGACCGACAGCGAGCTCGAGGCCGAGCAGGCCGACGAGGCCGCGATCGAGGCCGCGGCCGACCACAGCGACACCGGGACCGAGGACGTGTCCGCGCAGGAAACGGCCGAGGCCGAGGACGGCGGCACCGCCGAGGCCGGGGCGCCCGACGAGGATGAGGTCGACCCGGCCGAGGAACTGCGCGCCGCGCTGCGCCGTGCGCCCGGCGAATGGTATGTCGTCCACTCGTACGCGGGCTACGAGAACAAGGTCAAGACCAACCTCGAGACCCGGGTACAGACCCTGGGCGTCGAGGACTACGTCTATCAGGTCGAGGTGCCCACCGAAGAGGTCACCGAGATCAAGAACGGTCAGCGCAAGCAGGTGCAGCGCAAGGTGCTGCCCGGCTACATCCTCGTGCGCATGGAGCTGAACGACCAGTCGTGGGGCGCGGTGCGCAACACGCCGGGCGTCACCGGGTTCGTCGGCGCGACCTCGAAGCCGTCTCCGCTGAGCATCGACGACGTCGTCAAGTTCCTGGTGCCCAAGACCGAGCAACCGCGCAAGGACGTCGCGGGCAAGTCCGCCGCCGCGGCCGCCGCGGGCACGACGCCGGTCGAGGTCGACTTCGAGGTCGGCGAGTCCGTGACGGTGATGGACGGCCCATTCGCCACGCTGCCCGCGACGATCAGCGAGGTCAACGTCGACGGGCAGAAGCTCAAGGTGCTGGTCTCCATCTTCGGCCGGGAGACCCCGGTCGAGCTCACCTTCAGTCAGGTCTCGAAGATCTGACCCCGTTACCCGCGCCCGGCAGGCAGGTCCGCGGCGTACCCCCGAGCAGGGATCGAAGAGGAACACGACATGCCACCCAAGAAGCGGAAGCTGTCCGCGATCATCAAGCTCCAGATTCAGGCGGGGGCGGCCACCCCCGCCCCGCCGGTCGGCCCCGCGCTGGGTCAGCACGGCGTCAACATCATGGAGTTCTGCAAGGCCTACAACGCCGCCACGGAGGCGCAGCGCGGCAACGTGGTGCCGGTCGAGATCTCGGTGTACGAGGACCGCTCGTTCACCTTCGAGCTCAAGACCCCGCCCGCGGCCAAGCTGCTGCTCAAGGCGGCCGGCGTGGAGAAGGGCTCCGGTGAGCCGCACCGCAACAAGGTCGCCACGGTGACCATGGACCAGGTGCGGGAGATCGCCCAGACCAAGATGCAGGACCTCAATGCCAACGACCTCGACCAGGCCGCGAAGATCATCGCTGGCACCGCGCGGTCGATGGGGATCACCGTTTCGGGCTGAGGCGTCCGTACGCGTGGGAGAGCCGGGCGCGGCTCGAACCACGACCTGACCAGCGGTCCCGCCCAGGGGCCGCGGAACCGAGGACAGAGATGAAGCGCAGCAAGAACTACCGCAAGGCCGCCGAACTGGTCGACCGCGATCGGCTCTACAGCCCGCTCGAGGCCGCCGGACTGGCGAAGGAGACCGCCGCCCTCTCGAAGATGGACCCGACCGTCGAGGTCGCGATGCGCCTGGGCGTCGATCCGCGAAAGGCCGACCAGATGGTCCGCGGCACCGTGAACCTGCCGCACGGTACCGGAAAGACCGCGCGCGTGATCGTGTTCACCACCGGTGACAAGGCCGCCGAGGCCGAGGCGGCCGGGGCCGACGTGGTGGGCGCCGAGGACCTCATCGAGCGCATCCAGGGTGGCTGGCTCGAGTTCGACGCCGCGATCGCGACGCCGGACCAGATGGCCAAGGTCGGCCGGATCGCCCGGATCCTGGGCCCGCGCGGCCTGATGCCGAACCCGAAGACCGGCACGGTCACTCCGGACGTCGCCAAGGCGGTCGGGGACATCAAGGGCGGGAAGATCAACTTCCGGGTCGACAAGCAGGCGAACCTGCACCTGATCATCGGTAAGGCGTCGTTCGACACCACCAAGCTGGTGGAGAACTACGGTGCCGCGCTCGAGGAGATCCTGCGGGCCAAGCCGTCGGCGGCCAAGGGGCGGTACATCAAGAAGGTCACGATCTCCACGACCACCGGTCCGGGTATCCCGGTGGACCCGAACCGCACGCGAAACCTGCTCGTCGACGAGGCGCACGGCGCCTGAGTCACCCCGTGAGTGCGTAACAGTGTTAGAACACTGTTACGCACTCACGGGGCGGGACCACGTGCGGAGAATGTCGTCGAGGGTCTCCGTGGCGCCCGGCTGTGGCGGGACGGCCGCCGGTGTGCGGGAGAAGCGTGGGGCGGGCGCGGCCTGTGGCACCCCGTCCGGCGCGACGATCGTCGAGCGCGCGGCGAGCTGCGGATGCTGGGCGGCCTCGCCGAAGGCCAGCACCGGCGTCACACACGCGTCGGTGTCGGCGAACACCTCGGCCCACTCGTCGCGGGTCCGGGTGGCGAAGGCCTCGGCGAAGCGGGCGCGAATCGCCGGCCAGCCGTGCGGGTCCAGCTGCTCGGGCAGTTCGTCCGCGGCGATCCCGAGACCCACCAGGAGCTGGGCGTAGAACTGCGGCTCGATCGCGCCGACGGCCACGTGCCTGCCGTCGGCGCAGGTGTAGGTGTCGTAGAACGGGGCGGCGCCGTCGAGCAGGTTGCTGTCCGGTCGGTCGGTCCAGACCTTCTTGGCCAGCATCGACCAGATCATCTGGGTCAGCAGACTCGCGCCGTCGATCATCGCGGCGTCGACGACCTGACCCTGTCCGGAGCGCTCGGTCTCCCACAGTGCCGCGAGCACGCCGATGACCAGCAGCATCGAACCCCCGCCGAAATCACCGACCAGGTTGAGCGGGGGAACCGGGCGTTCCCCGGTGCGTCCGATGGCGTGCAGCGCGCCGGTGAGCGAGATGTAGTTGATGTCGTGGCCGGCCCGTGGGGCCAGCGGACCGTCCTGGCCCCATCCGGTCATCCGGGCGTACACCAGTCGGGGATTGCGGGCGTGGCAGTCGGTCGGGCCGACGCCCAGCCGCTCGGTGACGCCGGGTCGGTAGCCCTCGAGCAGCACGTCGGCGTGCTCGGCCAGGCGCAGCACGGTCTCGCGGCCCGCCGGGTCCTTGAGATCGGCGGCGACCCGGCGGCGACCGCGCAGCAGCGGGTCGACGGCCTCGGGGGAGCCGAGCGTCAGACCGCCCGGCCGATCGATGCGCACGACGTCGGCCCCGAGATCGGCCAGGATCATCGCCGCGTGTGGTCCGGGTCCGATCCCCGCCAGCTCGAGCACCCGAAGCCCTGCCAGTGGTCCGTTCCGCAGCGCCACCGCTACCTCCAACCGATCGACCGTTCATCGGACCTTAGGGCAGCGCGACCCCCGTCTCGGCATGACTCAGACCACGGCGACCGGTTCGGTCTCACCGGAGCCGGCCGTGGCGTCCAGGCCGTTCCAGGCCGTGGCCAGCCGCACCAGCGCGATGTCCATCCGCTCCCGGCGCAGCGTGTAGGGGAGTCGGAGAAACCGCTCGAACGCACCGTCGACGCCGAACCGGGGACCGGCGGCGAGCAGCACACCGCATCGGCGGGCGGCCGAGGTGAGCAGGCTGGACACGGGAGCGCCGAGATCGACCCACAGGCTCAGCCCACCGGTCGGACGGGACGGCCGCCAGCCGGGGAACAGCTCCTCGAGCCTGCTCAGGAGGTGATCGCGCGCCACGGTGAGCTCACCGTGGCGCGCGGTCCGGATGGAGTCGATGCCGTCGATCAGCCGGGCGGTGACGAGCTGGTCGAGGACCGCGCTGCCGAGGTCGAGAGCTGGGCGCAGCGCGCTGAGCCTGCGGATGATGGGCGCCGACGAGCGGATCCAGCCGATCCGCAGGCCGCCCCAGAAGATCTTGCTGGCCGAGCCGATGGTGAGGACGAGCGGTGAGTCCGCGGCCCCATGCGCCGCGACCGGCACCGGCGACGGTACCGAGAGCGACAGCTCGGCGAGGGTCTCGTCGACGACGAGCGGGGTGCTCGTCCGGCGAGTCAGCGCGACCAGACCGGCGCGGGTCTCGGGGTCCATGAGCGCGCCGGTGGGGTTGTGAAAGTCCGGGACGACGTAGGCCAGGCGCGGTGCGGTGTCCCGGACCGCCGCGGTCACCAGATCGAGGTCCCAGCCTCGGTCGGGGGTGAGCGCGACCGGTACGGCCCGCGCACCTCGGGCGCGGATCGCATCCAGGGCGTTGGGATAGGTCGGGTGTTCGACGAGTACGCGGTCGCCGGGCCCGCTCAGCGCGGTGAGCACGAGCGCGATGGCCTGCTGCGCACCCGCGGTGACGAGCACCTGGTCGGCGGTGGTGGGCAGGCCGCGGTCGGTGAACCGCTTCGCGATCGACGTCCGCAGCTCCGCCAGCCCGGACAGGTGGACCCCATGGCCGCCGAGGTGGCCGTCCAGCTCGGCCACCGCTGCGGCGGCCGCCGAGCGGATCTCGTCGGCGGATCCGGGCAGCGCGGCGTGCGCGAGATCGAACAGGGTGTCGTCGGCTGCCGGGGAGAACGGGGTGACCGCGGATGCCGCGACGGCGGCGGCCGTGGCCTGCGGCGCGGGCAGCCGGGTCCAGCTGCCCGCGCCGCGCCTGCTGTGCAGGAACCCGGTCGCGCGCAGCGCGTCGTAGGCGGTCGCCACGGTCGTGCGGCTGAGCTCCAGTGCGGCCGCCAGCTCGCGCTCGGCGGGCATCCGGGTCTGGAGGGGCAGCCTCCCGTCCAGCACGAGCAGCCTGATCCGGTCGGTCAGCGCTGCGGCGAGCCGTCGGCCCTCGGGCGCTCGCCAGTCGCCGAGCAGCCGCGCGAAGCTGTGCGCGCCGATGCGCCGCTCGATGCTGACGCCCGCGTCGGGGCCGACCTCGCTGCACTCCCGGAGGGGGTCCACCGGTCCACTCTCTCAGAATTGGCCATCGAAAATAGGGCCAATACTCGGCACGATCGGGTGGTGACGATGCCACCTTGGCTCCTGTTGGCGATCCTCATCGTGATCGCACTGGCCGCGCCGCGCTACGGCGCCGACACCCGCGACGGTGCCGACTGGACGGCTCGTCCTGGTCCTGCGGCATGTCCGCCGCCACGTCCGGTGCTTCAGCACACCGTGACCGGTGATCTCGTGCGCCTGGCGCGCGCTTGCCGCCGGGTGTTCAGGGGGCCGCGGCGGTCCTGATCCGGGCCCAGCCGAGTAGACCGCTCCGTGCCGGGGCACCGCGGGCTCGGGTCGTCACCGGTGCGCCCCATGATCGGCTCTTGGGAACCGGTAACCGCGATATCCGCGGGTCCCGGCGCCCAAATGCTGATCAAGAAGCAGGGGTGGCTGCCGGCGCCCCATGGCCGATGTCCCGGCCCCGCGGTCGCTGACGTATCCTCGACGCCGGTTCCACCGAAGACCGCAGGTCTGCACCGCCCGCCCGGGCGGTGCGCGAAGGTCCCGCCACGGCGGGCGGCCCGCGCAGGAGGACGAGGTCATCCGGGCCGTTGCGGGCCCGTTCCGCCCCGTGCGCTCCTGCGCCGGGGCGTTCGTCGTTCTCGGGGCCGGAGGCGGTGGTACCCGCACCGACACCGAGAGGAGGCAAGGGATGGCCCGACCCGACAAGGTCGAAGCGGTCGACGAGATCGCCGACCGTTTCCGGGGCGCGACCGCCTCGGTGGTCACCGAGTACCGCGGCCTCACCACGGCACAGCTCACCACGCTGCGTCGCGCGCTCGGCCCTGACACCACGTACCGCGTTGCCAAGAACACCCTGGTCAAGCGGGCGGCCAAGGATGCAGGAGTCGAGGGTCTCGACGCGCTGCTCACCGGCCCGACGGCCATCGCCTTCATGCAGGGCGAGCCCGTCGACGCGGCCAAGGCGCTGCGCGACTTCGCCAAGGACAACAAGGGCCTGGTGATCAAGGGCGGCTTCATGGACGGCCGCGCGCTGACCGTCGACGAGGTCAACCGGCTCGCCGACCTGGAGTCCCGCGAGGTTCTGCTGGCCAAGCTGGCCGGCGCGATGAAGGCCAACCTGAGCAAGGCCGCGGCGCTGTTCCAGGCGCCCGTGGCGCAGGTCGCCCGGCTCGCCCAGGCACTGGCGGACAAGCGCGAATCGGAGGGCGGCGCACCGGCCGCCGCGGACAGCGAGAGCTGACCACCACCACCCACATCACCCAGTCGCAGAGAAGAGAGGCCAACAATGGCGAAGCTGTCCACCGACGAGCTGCTCGAGGCGTTCAAGGACCTGACGCTGATCGAGCTGTCGGAGTTCGTGAAGAAGTTCGAGGAGACCTTCGAGGTCACCGCGGCCGCCCCGGTCGCCGTCGCAGCCGCGCCCGGTGCGGCCGCCGGTGCCGCCCCGGCCGAGGCCGCCGAGGAGAAGGACGAGTTCAACGTCGTCCTCGAGGCCGCAGGCGACAAGAAGATCCAGGTCATCAAGGTCGTCCGCGAGCTGGTGTCGGGCCTGGGCCTGAAGGAGGCCAAGGACCTGGTCGAGTCGGCTCCGAAGCCGATCCTGGAGGCCGTGGCCAAGGACGCCGCCGAGGCCGCCAAGACCAAGCTCGAGGAGGCCGGCGCCAAGGTCACCGTCAGCTGACCTCGCGCACCCGCGGCAGTACACGAGGGGCGGCACCCGATCGGGTGCCGCCCCTCGCGGCTGTGCGGGCCGCAGGTCCGCTCAGGCCTGCTCGCGGGCCCGCAGCTCGCGGCGCAGCAGCTTGCCGGTGACGGTCTTGGGAATCTCGTCGAGGAACTCGATCTGCCGCGGGTACTTGTAGGCGGCCATCCGTTCCTTGCAGAACGCGATGAGCTCCGGCTCGGTGGCGGTGCGGCCCGGCCGCAGGCTGACGAAGGCCTTGACGGTCTCGCCGCGGTACTCGTCGGGCACCCCGACCACGGCCGCCTCGCGGACCGCCTCGTGCTCGTAGAGCACGTCCTCGACCTCGCGCGGCCAGATCTTGTAGCCGCCGACGTTGATCTGGTCCTTCTTGCGGTCGACGATGTAGAACCAGCCGTGGGCGTCCATGTACCCGACGTCGCCGGTGTGCAGCGCGCCGCCCGGGATCGCGTTGGCGGTCTCGTCCGGTTTACCCCAGTACCCGGGAACGACCATCGGCCCGCTGGTGACGATCTCGCCGATCTGTCCGGCCGGGAGGTCGTGGCCGTCGTCGCCGACGACCCGCACCACCGTGTTGAAGATCGGCACCCCCACCGAGAGCGCCCCCGACGCTTCGTCCACCGGCGCCTCGGCGTGGAAGGGCACACCGTGGCTCGGCGAGGTGGTCTCGGTCAGCCCGTAGATGTTGTGGATGTACTGGCCGAACGCCGCGGAGAACGCCTTCACCGTCGACGGCGGGATCGGCGCCCCACCCGACCAGATCTTGGTCAGCGAGGTCAGGGCGTCCGGGTCGGCGTTCGGCGCGTTCATCAGCGCGATGAACACGGTGATCGACCCGACGGTGAACGTCGGCCGCTCCGAGCGGATGGTGTCGATCGCGACGGACGGCTCGAATCGGTGGAACAGCACCAGCGGGGCACCCAGCAGCAGCGAGATCGTGATGTGCGCGATCAGGCCGGTGATGTGGAACAGCGGGGCCACCCCGAGGATGACGTCCTCGTCACCCAGCCCGCACCACTGCCGGTAGGCCTGGGAGTTGAACACCACATTGCCGTGGGTGTTCATGGCACCCTTCGGCGGCCCCGTGGTTCCGGAGGTGTACGTGAGAATCGCCGTGTCGTCCGGGGTGAAGGACATCGGCGGCGGCCGGCGGCCACGGAACCGGCCGATCAGCTCCGTCATGTCGAGGGTGTGCCCGTCGCGAATGCGTTCCACCCCGGCGAACACCCGCTGGTCGTTGCGGGTCTGGTACTCCAGCTCGGAGGTCGTGATGACGGTCTGTACGTCGGTCCGGCCGACGACCGTCGCCGCGACGTCGCGGTGCAGGCTCTCGAGCGCGACCAGCACCCGTGCCCCGGAGTCGCGCAGCAGCAGTTCCAGCTCGCGCTCGCGGTTCATCGGGTTGATCGACACGGCGATCCCGCCGGCCTTCCAGGTCCCGACCAGCCCGATGACGAACTGCGGCACGTTCTGCAGGTACAGCGCCACGCGGTCACCGGGCGTGACCCCGCTGTCGAGCAGGCCGACCGCGAACGCGTCGGTCAGCTCATCGAGCTCGCGCAGCGTGATCCGCCCGTCGAAGTAACGGATGGCGTCCCCGTCGGGATTGCGGGCCACGGCCGCGGCGAACATCGCCAGCGCGTCGGTGAACTCAGGCGTGATCTCGTCGGGCTGCCCCTTGTCGTATATGCCCAGCCAGGGCTTGTCGTCGTAGATGGTCATGACCGTGTCCTCGCCGGTTACCGGATGGCGAGCGGGTTGACCGGCGCCCCGGTTCCCTTGACCACCTTGAGCGGCGCCGCCGCGTACAGGAAGCTCCACCGCCCGTCCGCGGCGCAGGCGTCGGCGAGGTCGTCGAGCCAGGCGATCTCGGTGAGCGCCACGCCGAGGTTGCGCATCAGCGCGCAGTGCAGCGGCAGCGCCACACCCGTCTCGGGTTCGTAGGTGACCTCGTTGGCGATGGTGTCGGTGACCAGGTTGGGGATCTCCCGGCTCTGGAACCACTCCACCAGCTCGCGGGAGTAGGTCAGCCCGGGCTCGTTGAACCCGTCGTAGAACTGTTCCTTGTCGTTGAGCTCGTACCAGTACCTCAAGAACCCGGTCCGGACGCACAGGATGTCGTGCGGCTCGATCTCCACGCCCTGGGCCTTGGCCGCGGCCTCCAGGTCGTTGTGGTCGAAGGTCTCGCCCTTGTCCAGCCAGTCCTTGCCGCGGTGGCGGGCCATGTCGATCAGCACCCCGCGCCCGACCACGCCCTTCTCGGCGATCGGCAGCACCGAGGCCTTCTCCATCCCCTCCACGGTGGTGCGCGCGTCGTAGCCGTTCCAGAGCTTGCCGTCGTACCAGACGTGGCCGAGGGCGTCGTACTGGGTGGAGCCCTGCAGGAAGATCAACGCGGTGTCGTCGGCGTAGTGCAGCCCGCCGGGGAACTGCGGCGCCCCTTCGCCGTCCCAGGTCGACTCGTCCAACACGTTCTGCCGCCTGATCCCCTCGCGGCCGGGCCACAGCGGGTCGCCCGGACCGTCGGTGCGACCCATCTGGATCTGCAGCGTGAACACCTCGCCCGACCTGATGTGCTGCACCCCGCGCAGCACCTCCCCGGGGTCGAGGTAGTTCAGGCAGCCCAGCTCGTCGTCCGGACCCCACTTGCCCCAGTTGCTCGGCGCATCCGCGCCCAGGAGATCCCGCATGGCAGGAGCGTCGGACATCGTCGTCCTCCTCGGGTCGATGATTCATGCGACTGCTTGATCGTTGTTCTGCCACTCCTGGCGTGTCAAGGACGGCTGACGAGTCCGCTCGACATGCCGCCGACCTCCGGTTCCCGGGGGTGATGGGTGCGGCACTACGGGTGATCGGTACGATCCGGCACGGTCGGCACGGCGACGGATGGCGCGAGTCCCGGCGTCCGGGTGAACGGGTCGTCGCGGCTGCCGGGGTCTGGGTGTCGCCGGAGCGCTCCGCGTTGCCTGCCTCCGAGGGACCATTACCGGTCGTCCTTCGAAACAGACCACTTATCGACGCGTAGAGTCTTGACTCACTGCGCCGCGCAGGTCACTCTTAGATCTCTGATGGTTACCTTGGTGACCTGTCTCGACAGCGGCTGCGATTGCGGCTAGACTGGCTCTTTGCGCTGCCTTCGTCCAGGTACTGCGCGCGCCGCCGGAAACCCGACCCGGAAGGTCTGGCCGCGAGCGTGGGCCCTGGCTGTCGGCTGCGCCACGACAACAGACGGCGTGCACCAGATCCAGGCAGCTCGACGGCCGCCGCCCGGCCTCCCACTCCGGGCGATCCGACCAGACGGTAGCGCGAAGGACGGGGTGCCGCCAGACGAGAGCGTAGTTCTCGGAAGGACGCATCTTGGCTGTCTCCCGCGCCACCGTGACCACTGCGACCCCCGCCTCCGCTGTTTCGGCGAACCCGAACTTCCCGGGTGCACCGACCCGCGTCTCGTTCGCGAAGATCCGCGAGCCGTTGGAGGTGCCCGACCTCCTCGATCTGCAGATCCAGTCCTTCCAGTGGCTGATCGGTGACGAGGCCTGGTTCCAGCGGCGGATCGACGCCGGTGACGACGATCCCGTCGGTGGCCTCGAGGAGATCCTGGCGGAGATCTCCCCGATCGAAGACTTCTCCGGCTCCATGTCCCTGTCGTTCTCCGACCCTCGCTTCGACGACGTCAAGGCCTCCGTCGAGGAGTGCCGCGACAAGGACATGACCTACGCGGCCCCGCTGTTCGTCACCGCGGAGTTCACCAACAACACCACCGGCGAGATCAAGAGCCAGACGGTGTTCATGGGCGACTTCCCGATGATGACCAACAAGGGCACGTTCATCATCAACGGCACCGAGCGGGTCGTCGTCTCCCAGCTCGTCCGGTCGCCGGGCGTGTATTTCGACCACACGATCGACAAGACGACCGAGAAGGACGTCTACTCGGTCAAGATCATCCCGAGTCGTGGCGCGTGGCTGGAGTTCGACGTCGACAAGCGGGACACCGTCGGCGTCCGGATCGACCGCAAGCGCCGCCAGCCGGTCACCGTGCTGCTCAAGGCGCTGGGCTGGACGGCCGAGCAGATCCAGGCCCGCTTCGGCTTCTCCGAAACGGTCCTCGCCACGCTGGAGAAGGACCACACCGCGGGCCAGGACGAGGCGCTGCTGGACATCTACCGCAAGCTGCGCCCGGGCGAACCGCCGACGCGCGAGAGCGCGCAGACCCTCCTGGAGAACCTGTTCTTCAAGGACAAGCGCTACGACCTCGCCAAGGTGGGCCGGTACAAGGCCAACAAGAAGCTCGGCCTCTCCATCGACACCTCGGTCGGCACGCTCACCGAGGAGGACATCGCGACCACGATCGAGTACCTCGTGCGGCTGCACGCGGGCGAGACCTCGATGACGGTGGGCGAGGGCGAGGACGCGGTCACGATCCCGGTCGAGACCGACGACATCGACCACTTCGGCAACCGCCGCCTGCGCACGGTCGGCGAGCTCATCCAGAACCAGGTCCGGGTCGGCCTGTCCCGGATGGAGCGGGTCGTCCGCGAGCGGATGACCACCCAGGACGTCGAGGCCATCACGCCGCAGACCCTGATCAACATCCGGCCGGTCGTGGCCGCGATCAAGGAGTTCTTCGGCACCTCGCAGCTGTCGCAGTTCATGGACCAGCACAACCCGCTGGCCGGGCTGACCCACAAGCGCAGGCTGTCCGCGCTCGGCCCCGGTGGACTGTCCCGCGAGCGCGCGGGCTTCGAGGTCCGCGACGTGCACACCAGCCACTACGGCCGGATGTGCCCGATCGAGACCCCGGAGGGTCCGAACATCGGCCTCATCGGGTCGCTGTCGACGTTCGCGCAGGTCAACCCCTTCGGCTTCATCCAGACGCCGTACCGCAAGGTCTCCGACGGCCGGGTCACCGAGCAGATCGACTATCTGACCGCCGATGAGGAGGACCGCTTCGTCATCGCGCAGGCCAACGCGCCGCTGACGGACGACGGGCACTTCCAGGAGGACCGGGTCCTGGTCCGGCGCAAGGGCGGCGAGGTCGACTACATCTCGCCGAGCGGCGTCGACTACATCGACGTCTCGCCGCGGCAGATGGTCTCGGTCGCGACCGCGCTCATCCCGTTCCTCGAGCACGACGACGCGAACCGCGCGCTGATGGGCGCCAACATGCAGCGCCAGGCCGTGCCGCTGCTGCGCAGCGAGGCGCCGCTGGTCGGCACCGGGATGGAGCTGCGGGCCGCGGTCGACGCCGGCGACGTGCTGGTGGCGGACAAGCCCGGTGTGGTCGAGGAGCTGTGCGCCGACTACATCACCGTGATGTCCGACGAGGGCGACCGGCAGACCTACCGGCTGAACAAGTTCCGCCGGTCCAACCAGGGCACCTGCAACAACCAGAAGCCCATCGTCGACGAGGGCCAGCGGGTCGAGGCGGGTCAGGTGCTCGCCGACGGGCCGTGCACCGAGAACGGCGAGATGGCGCTGGGTAAGAACCTGCTCGTGGCGATCATGCCGTGGGAGGGTCACAACTACGAGGACGCGATCATCCTCTCGCAGCGCCTTGTCCAGGACGACGTGCTGACGTCGATCCACATCGAGGAGCACGAGATCGACGCCCGCGACACCAAGCTGGGCGCCGAGGAGATCACCCGAGACATCCCGAACGTCTCCGAGGACGTCCTCGCCGACCTCGACGAGCGCGGCATCGTCCGCATCGGTGCCGAGGTCCAGCCCGGCGACATCCTGGTCGGCAAGGTCACGCCCAAGGGCGAGACGGAGCTGACCCCGGAGGAACGGCTGCTGCGTGCGATCTTCGGGGAGAAGGCGCGCGAGGTGCGCGACACGTCGCTGAAGGTCCCGCACGGGGAGAACGGCAAGGTCATCGGCATCCGGGTGTTCTCCCGTGACGACGAGGACGAGCTCGCCCCGGGCGTCAATGAGCTGGTGCGGGTCTACGTCGCGCAGAAGCGCAAGATCTCCGACGGTGACAAGCTGGCGGGCCGTCACGGCAACAAGGGCGTCATCGGCAAGATCCTGCCCGTCGAGGACATGCCGTTCCTGCCGGACGGCACCCCGATCGACATCATCCTGAACACCCACGGGGTTCCGCGCCGGATGAACATCGGCCAGATCCTGGAGACCCACCTCGGCTGGATCGCCAAGTCGGGCTGGGAGATCGAGGGCAAGCCGGACTGGGCGTCGAAGCTGCCCGAGGAGCTCTACTCGGCGACCCCCGGTACGAACACCGCGGTGCCGGTCTTCGACGGCGCCCGGGAGAACGAGATCACCGGGCTGCTCGGCGCGACGCTGCCCAACCGGGACGGCGAGCGGATGGTCGGTGCGGACGGCAAGGCCACCCTGTTCGACGGGCGCTCCGGCGAGCCGTACCCGTTCCCGGTGGCGGTCGGCTACATGTACATCCTGAAGCTGGCTCACCTGGTCGACGACAAGATCCACGCACGGTCGACCGGCCCGTACTCGATGATCACCCAGCAGCCGCTCGGCGGTAAGGCCCAGTTCGGTGGCCAGCGCTTCGGGGAGATGGAGTGCTGGGCGATGCAGGCCTACGGCGCGGCCTACACCCTGCAGGAGCTGCTCACCATCAAGTCGGATGACGTGGTGGGCCGGGTGAAGGTCTACGAGGCCATCGTGAAGGGGGAGAACATCCCCGAGCCGGGCATCCCGGAGTCGTTCAAGGTACTGCTCAAGGAGCTGCAGTCGCTGTGCCTCAACGTCGAGGTGCTGTCCAGTGACGGTGCGGCCATCGAGATGCGCGACGCCGACGACGAGGACCTCGAGCGGGCCGCGGCGAACCTGGGCATCAACCTGTCCAGCCGCCCGGGTTCCGATTCGATCGGCGTCGACGATGTCGTCAACTGATGCCGGCTCCGTCCTGGTCACCACGTGACAACCGCTATTGATTCAACTTCGGGGAAACTGAGGACACACGTGCTCGACGTCAACTTCTTCGACGAGCTGCGCATCGGCCTGGCCACCGCCGACGACATCCGCCAGTGGTCCCACGGCGAGGTCAAGAAGCCCGAGACCATCAACTACCGGACGCTGAAGCCGGAGAAGGACGGGCTGTTCTGCGAGAAGATCTTCGGCCCCACCCGGGACTGGGAGTGCTACTGCGGCAAGTACAAGCGCGTCCGGTTCAAGGGCATCATCTGCGAGCGCTGCGGTGTGGAGGTCACGCGCGCCAAGGTGCGGCGCGAGCGGATGGGGCATATCGAGCTGGCCGCCCCGGTCACGCACATCTGGTACTTCAAGGGTGTGCCGAGCCGGCTGGGCTACCTGCTCGACCTGGCGCCGAAGGATCTAGAGAAGATCATTTACTTCGCCGCCTACGTGATCACGTCGGTGAACACGGAACTGCGGCACAACGACCTGACCACGCTCGAGAACGAGATGAGCGTGGAGCGCAAGCGGGTCGAGCAGCGTCGCGACACCGATGTGGAGGCCAGGGCCCAGAAGCTGGAGGCCGATCTGGCCGAGCTCGAGGCGGAGGGCGCCAAGAGCGACGTCCGTCGCAAGGTCAAGGAGGGCGGCGAGCGTGAGATGCGCCAGCTCCGCGACCGCGCCCAGCGCGAGCTCGACCGGCTCGACGAGATCTGGACGACCTTCACCAAGCTCGAGGTCCAGCAGCTGATCGCCGACGAGGGGCTCTACCGTGAGCTCTACGACCGCTACGGCGACTACTTCACCGGCGCCATGGGCGCCGAGGCGATCCAGACCCTGCTGCAGAACTTCGACATCGACGCCGAGGCCGAGAACCTGCGCGAGGTCATCCGCAGCGGCAAGGGGCAGAAGAAGCTGCGCGCGCTCAAGCGGCTCAAGGTCGTCGCGGCGTTCCAGGCCACCGGTAACTCGCCGATGGGCATGGTGCTCGACTGCGTTCCGGTCATCCCGCCGGACCTGCGCCCGATGGTGCAGCTCGACGGTGGTCGCTTCGCGACGAGCGACCTCAACGACCTGTACCGGCGGGTCATCAACCGCAACAACCGCCTCAAGCGGCTGATCGACCTCGGCGCGCCCGAGATCATCGTCAACAACGAGAAGCGGATGCTGCAGGAGGCCGTCGACGCGCTGTTCGACAACGGCCGCCGCGGACGTCCGGTGACCGGTCCGGGCAACCGCCCGCTCAAGTCGCTCTCGGATCTGCTCAAGGGCAAGCAGGGCCGGTTCCGCCAGAACCTGCTCGGCAAGCGCGTCGACTACTCCGGCCGTTCGGTCATCGTGGTCGGCCCGCAGCTCAAGCTGCACCAGTGCGGACTGCCCAAGCAGATGGCGCTGGAGCTGTTCAAGCCGTTCGTCATGAAGCGGCTGGTCGACCTCAACCACGCGCAGAACATCAAGTCCGCCAAGCGCATGGTCGAACGCGGCCGCTCGCAGGTGTGGGACGTGCTCGAGGAGGTCATCACCGAGCACCCGGTGCTGCTCAACCGCGCGCCGACGCTGCACCGGCTCGGCATCCAGGCGTTCGAGCCGCAGCTGGTCGAGGGCAAGGCCATCCAGCTGCACCCGCTGGTCTGCGAGGCGTTCAACGCCGACTTCGACGGTGACCAGATGGCGGTCCACCTGCCGCTGTCGGCCGAGGCCCAGGCCGAGGCCAGGGTGTTGATGCTCTCGAGCAACAACATCCTCTCGCCGGCGTCGGGCCGCCCGCTGGCGATGCCGCGGCTGGACATGGTCACGGGGCTGTTCCACCTGACCCGCGAGCGCTCCGGGGCCCCGGGCGAGGGACATTACTTCAGCTCGCCCGCCGAGGCGATCATGGCCTTCGACCGCAAGGTGCTCGATCTGCAGGCGAAGATCACGGTCCGGCTCGCCGACGTCGTGCCCGGCGTGGGCGTGACGCTCGCCGACGACGAGGCCTGGCGGGCCGAGACGACGCTGGGCCGGGTGCTGTTCAACGAGCTGCTGCCGCCGGACTACCCGTTCGTCAACGAGCCGCTGCCGAAGAAGCGCCAGGCGGCGATCATCAACGACCTGGCCGAGCGGTACACGATGACCGAGGTCGCCCAGGTCCTCGACCGGCTCAAGGACGCCGGCTTCTACTGGGCCACCCGCTCCGGCGTGACGCTGGCGATCGATGACGTCGTGGTCCCGCCGACCAAGCAGGAGATCCTCGACCAGTACGAGGCCAAGGCCGACCAGGTCAACAAGCGCTACCAGCGGGGCGCGCTGTCCCACCAGGAGCGCAACGACGAGATGGTCAAGATCTGGTCCCAGGCCTCCGAGGAGGTCGCCAGGGCCATGGAGGAGAACTTCCCCGAGGACAACCCGATCCCGACGATCGTGAAGTCGGGTGCCGCGGGCAACATGACCCAGGTCCGGCAGCTGGCCGGGATGCGGGGTCTGGTGGCCAACCCGAAGGGCGAGTACATCCCCCGTCCGATCAAGGCCAACTTCCGTGAGGGCCTGTCGGTGCTGGAGTACTTCATCTCCACGCACGGCACCCGCAAGGGTCTGGCGGACACCGCGCTGCGGACCGCGGACTCGGGCTACCTGACCCGGCGCCTCGTCGACGTCTCGCAGGACGTCATCGTTCGCGAGGTCGACTGCGGGACCGAGCGCTCCATCGTCATGCCGGTCACCGAGGACGCCGGCGATGGTTCGCTCATCCCGCATCGGTACCTGCGGACGTCGGTGTATGCGCGCTCGGCGGCCGAGGACGTCGTCGGGCCCGACGGCGAGTTCGTCGTCCGGCGTGGCGACGACCTGGGGGATCCGGCGCTCGATGCCCTGGTGGCGGCGGGCGTGCGGCAGATCAAGGTGCGCAGCGCGCTGACCTGCGCGTCGGCCACCGGTATCTGCGCCATGTGCTACGGCCGATCGATGGCCACCGGCAAGCTGGTGGATGTCGGCGAGGCCGTCGGCATCGTGGCCGCGCAGTCGATCGGCGAGCCCGGCACGCAGCTGACGATGCGTACCTTCCACACCGGTGGTGTGGCCGGTGACGACATCACGACCGGTCTGCCGCGTGTCCAGGAGCTGTTCGAGGCGCGTATCCCGCGCGGTAAGGCGCCCATCGCCGACGTCGATGGCCGGATCCGGATCGAGGACGGCGACCGCTTCTGGAAGATCACCCTCATCCCGGACGACGGCGGCGAGGAGATCGTCTACGACAAGCTGTCCAAGCGGCAGTGGCTGGCGATGACCACGGTCGACGGCCAGGAGCGTCCGCTGGCCGACGGTGACCATGTCCAGGTGGGCCAGCTCCTGCTGGAGGGCACCGCAGACCCGCACGAGGTGCTGCGCGTCATGGGCCCGCGCGAGGTGCAGCTGCACCTGGTGCGTGAGGTGCAGAAGGTGTACCGCACGCAGAGCGTGGACATCCACGACAAGCACATCGAGGTCATCGTCCGGCAGATGCTGCGCCGGGTGACGATCATCGACTCGGGCTCGACCGAGTTCCTGCCCGGTGCGCTGGCCGAGCGGGCCGAGTTCGAGGCGGAGAACCGGCGGGTGGTGGCCGAGGGCGGCGAGCCCGCCTCGGGTCGCCCGGTGCTGATGGGGATCACGAAGGCGTCGCTGGCGACGGAGTCGTGGCTGTCCGCGGCGTCGTTCCAGGAGACGACCCGGATCCTGACCGATGCCGCGATCAACGGTAAGCGCGACAAGCTTGTCGGGCTGAAGGAGAACGTGATCATCGGCAAGCTGATCCCGGCCGGTACGGGCATCAGCCGGTACCGCAACATCCAGGTGCAGCCCACCGAGGAGGCCCGCGCGGCCGCCTACGCCCTGCCGAGCTACGACGACGGGTACTACAGCCCCGACGTGTTCGGCACCGGGACCGGTGCGGCGGTTCCGCTGGACGACTACGACTTCGGGCGCGACTACCGCTAGCCGGTAGCGCCCGAGGTACGGCCCACGACGGGGCCGGTGACCGTTCTCCCGCGGCGGTCACCGGCCCCGTCGCTGGTTCCGGCCGGATCGGCCTCGTCTCTTCAGCCGGCTCAGCCCGGCCGATGATCGGCGTTCCGGCGCCGCGAACTGCGGTTTCCGCGGTGGAGCATTCCCAACCGTCGATCGTCATGACTCGGTCGGGCCAGGTCGTGAGGGCGACGTGGGCGGGGTCACGCAGCGCCTGTCGGGGAGCGACGCGGCTGCGGCGAGTGGACGTTGTTGCGCGGCGAACGGGCGAGTCGGCTTGCGAAGCGGATACGGGTGCGGCACCCTGCGCACAACGACCGGCATTGACCACGGACCCGTTTTGACCCCCTTGCCGCGGGGCGAGTACGCTGTGGTCTTGCGCTCGACCATGGTCGAGCCGATCCGTGTGCCTGTTGGTCACCGGCTCCGCGCGCCAGCGTCGAGCAGGTTCTCGCGGGCAGCGGGCCCCGGACTCGCTGCAGGGTTTGGTTTCTCGATCCTGACACGAGGCCCCCGGGTGCGACACGCCCGACCTCGGGTACGGGGGGCCGGTTTCCGCCGGTCGCTCGCCGAGTCTCCAGAGCACGAGATCAGTACAGCCGAGCAAGCCGACGGGAAGAAGTAAACGGTCCATGCCCACGATCCAGCAGCTGGTCCGCAAGGGCCGTCAGGACAAGGTCACCAAGACCAAGAGTGCCGCGCTCAAGGGGAGTCCTCAGCGCCGCGGGGTCTGCACGCGCGTGTACACCACGACGCCCAAGAAGCCGAACTCCGCGCTGCGCAAGGTGGCCCGCGTCCGGCTGACCAGTTTGATCGAGGTCACGGCCTACATCCCCGGTGAGGGGCACAACCTGCAGGAGCACTCTATCGTGCTCGTGCGCGGCGGCCGGGTGAAGGACCTCCCGGGTGTCCGCTACAAGATCGTCCGCGGGTCGCTGGACACCCAGGGCGTCAAGAACCGCAAGCAGGCGCGTAGCCGCTACGGCGCGAAGAAGGAGAAGAGCTGATGCCCCGCAAGGGTCCCGCCCCGAAGCGGCCGCTGGTCTCCGACCCGGTTTACGGCTCTCCGCTGGTCACCCAGCTGGTGAACAAGGTGCTCAAGGACGGCAAGCGCTCGCTCGCCGAGCGGATCGTCTACGCCGCTCTCGAGGGCACCCGGGAGAAGACCGGAACCGACCCGGTCGTGACGCTCAAGCGGGCGATGGACAACGTCAAGCCGGCCCTGGAGGTCCGCAGCCGCCGGGTCGGTGGCGCGACCTACCAGGTGCCGGTCGAGGTGCGTGCGCCGCGGCAGACCACCCTCGCGCTGCGGTGGCTGGTGACGTTCGCGGGGCAGCGCCGGGAGAAGACGATGGTCGAGCGGCTGATGAACGAGCTGCTCGACGCCAGCAACGGGCTGGGCGCGAGCGTCAAGCGGCGCGAGGACATGCACAAGATGGCGGAGTCCAACAAGGCCTTCGCCCACTACCGCTGGTGACGGGCCGACCGTCCGCGCCGACTGACTGGGGAGAGCGACAGACGTGGCACGGGACGTGCTGACGGACCTGGGCAAGGTTCGCAACATCGGCATCATGGCGCATATCGACGCCGGCAAGACCACCACCACCGAGCGGATCCTGTTCTACACGGGGATCAACTACAAGATCGGTGAGACGCACGACGGCTCCGCGACGATGGACTGGATGGAGGAGGAGCAGAAGCGCGGCATCACGATCACGTCCGCCGCGACGACCTGCTTCTGGAAAGACCACCAGATCAACATCATCGACACCCCGGGTCACGTGGACTTCACCGTCGAGGTGGAGCGGTCGTTGCGGGTGCTCGACGGTGCCGTCGCGGTCTTCGACGGCAAGGAGGGCGTCGAGCCCCAGTCCGAGCAGGTCTGGCGGCAGGCGACCAAGTACGACGTCCCGCGCATCTGCTTCGTCAACAAGATGGACAAGCTGGGCGCGGACTTCTACTTCACGTTGCGCACCATCGAGGAGCGCCTGGCCGCCCGGCCGCTGCCGCTGCAGCTGCCGATCGGCTCCGAGAGCGACTTCATCGGCGTGGTCGACCTCGTCGGGATGCGCGCGCTGACCTGGCGGGGCGAGGTCCAGAAGGGCGAGGACTACGCGGTCGAGGAGATCCCGGCCGAGCTGGCCGACCGGGTCGCCGAGTACCGGGAGAAGCTCATCGAGGCCGTCGCCGAGACCGATGACGCCCTGATGGAGGCCTACCTCGGCGGCGAGGAGCTCACCGTCGACCAGATCAAGCACGGCATCCGGAAGATCGTGAACGACCGGATCGCCTACCCGGTGCTGTGTGGCTCGGCGTTCAAGAACAAGGGCATCCAGCCGATGCTGGACGCGGTCATCGACTACCTGCCCTCGCCGCTGGACCTGCCGCCGGTCGCGGGCACGCTGCTGGACGGGGAGACCCCGGCCAACCGCGCACCCAGCAAGGACGAGCCGTTCTCGGGGCTGGCGTTCAAGATCGCTGCGCACCCGTTCTTCGGCAAGCTCACCTATGTCCGGGTCTACTCCGGCCGGGTCGCTGCCGGTACCCAGGTCCTCAACTCGACCAAGGACCGCAAGGAGCGCATCGGGAAGCTCTTCCAGATGCACGCCAACAAGGAGAACCCGGTCGACGAGGCCCAGGCCGGGCACATCTACGCGGTCATCGGCCTGAAGGACACGACCACGGGCGACACGCTGTGCGATGCGCAGGCGCCGATCGTCCTGGAGTCGATGACCTTCCCGGACCCGGTGATCGAGGTCGCGGTCGAGCCGAAGACGAAGGCCGACCAGGAGAAGCTCTCCACGGCGATCCAGAAGCTCGCCGAGGAGGACCCCACCTTCCAGGTCGCCCTCGACGAGGAGACCGGCCAGACGATCCTCAAGGGGATGGGTGAGCTCCACCTCGAGGTGCTCGTCCACCGGATGAAGAGCGACTTCAAGGTCGAGGCCAACATCGGAAAGCCGCAGGTCGCCTACCGGGAGACGATCCGGCGCACGGTGGAGAAGTTCGAGTACACGCACAAGAAGCAGACCGGCGGCTCGGGCCAGTTCGCCCGGGTGATCATCAAGCTGGAGCCGCTCGGCACCGCCGACGGTGCGCTGTACGAGTTCGACAACCAGGTCACCGGTGGCCGCATCCCGCGGGAGTACATTCCCTCGGTGGACGCCGGTGCCCAGGACGCCATGCAGTACGGCGTGCTGGCGGGCTACCCACTGGTCGGCCTGAAGGTGACGCTGCTCGATGGCCAGTACCACGAGGTGGACTCGTCGGAGATGGCCTTCAAGGTCGCCGGTTCGATGGCCCTGAAGGAGGCTGCGCGCAAGGCCGACCCGGCGCTGCTCGAGCCGATGATGGCCGTGGAGGTCACGACGCCCGAGGACTACATGGGCGACGTGATCGGCGACCTGAACTCCCGCCGCGGCCAGATTCAGGCCATGGAGGAGCGGGCCGGCGCCCGCGTCGTGAAGGCGCTGGTGCCGCTGTCGGAGATGTTCGGCTACGTCGGCGACCTGCGGTCGCGGACCCAGGGCCGGGCGAACTACACGATGGTCTTCGACTCGTACGCGGAGGTTCCGACCAACGTGGCCAAGGAGATCATCGCCAAGGCGACGGGCGAGTGAGCGGTGCTGGCCGCGGACCGGTAGGGTCCGCGGCCGTTCCGGCGACGGACCCCGCACGAATCACCAGACCTGCCGTCAGCACGGCGGACAAGAAGAACTGAAGTCCAGGAGGACCCTGCAGTGGCGAAGGCGAAGTTCGAGCGGACCAAGCCGCACGTCAACATCGGCACGATTGGTCACATCGACCACGGCAAGACCACGCTGACGGCGGCCATCACCAAGGTTCTGCACGACAAGTACCCGAACCTGAACGAGGCGTCGGCATTCGACATGATCGACAAGGCGCCGGAGGAGCGCCAGCGCGGCATCACGATCTCGATCTCGCACGTCGAGTACCAGACCGAGAAGCGGCACTACGCGCACGTCGACTGCCCCGGCCACGCCGACTACATCAAGAACATGATCACCGGTGCGGCGCAGATGGACGGCGCCATCCTGGTGGTCGCCGCGACCGACGGCCCGATGCCGCAGACCCGCGAGCACGTGCTGCTCGCCCGTCAGGTCGGCGTGCCCTACATCGTGGTCGCGCTGAACAAGGCCGACATGGTCGACGACGAGGAGATCCTCGAGCTCGTCGAGCTCGAGGTCCGCGAGCTGCTGTCGTCCCAGGAGTACCCGGGTGACGACCTGCCGATCGTGCGCGTCTCCGCGCTGAAGGCCCTCGAGGGCGACGCCGAGTGGGGCGCCAAGCTGCTCGAGCTGATGGACGCGGTCGACGGGTCGATCCCGGAGCCGGTCCGCGACACCGACAAGCCGTTCCTCATGCCCGTCGAGGACGTCTTCACGATCACCGGCCGCGGCACCGTGGTCACCGGCCGCATCGAGCGCGGTGTGGTCAAGGTGAACGAGGAGGTCGAGATCGTCGGCATCCGCGACAAGTCGCAGAAGACCACCGTCACCGGGGTCGAGATGTTCCGCAAGATCCTCGACGAGGGCCGTGCGGGTGAGAACGTCGGTCTGCTGCTGCGCGGTATCAAGCGCGAGGACGTCGAGCGCGGCCAGGTCGTGGTGAAGCCGGGTTCGATCACCCCGCACACCGAGTTCGAGGGCCAGGTCTACATCCTGTCCAAGGACGAGGGCGGTCGGCACACGCCGTTCTTCAACAACTACCGTCCGCAGTTCTACTTCCGGACGACGGACGTGACGGGCGTCGTGACGCTGCCCAGCGGCACCGAGATGGTGATGCCCGGTGACAACACCTCGATGAGCGTTCAGCTGATTCAGCCGATCGCCATGGAGGAGGGCCTGCAGTTCGCCATCCGCGAGGGTGGTCGGACCGTGGGCGCCGGCCAGGTCACCAAGATCATCAAGTAGCACCCCCGGTCGAGGACACCGCACGCCGGTGTGGCATCCTTGACGGGTTGCGCGTAGGACGCGGCGCGTGGGACCTCGGTCTCGCGCGCCGCGTCCGGCGCCAGCCCAGACCACCGCACCCCCCCAGGGGTACGTGACCTGGGGACCAGTGTGAGGTTCAAGCGCGACACGCCCGACCTCGTGGACCGGAGCCCGGCGACTGCAGACCTGTACGGCAGGGCGCGCGCCGGCCCCGGTGGCCGGAGGCCCCGCGGGCCACGTGGCCGGCGCCGCGGGAGTTCCCGGCGCGGTAGCCGGCGGAACGAGGACGGACGCCGGCGGGGCGGGTAAGACATAGCGGCAGAAGAAGAGGACGACCGACGACCATGGCGGGACAGAAGATCCGCATCAGGCTGAAGGCCTACGACCACGAGGCAATCGACGCGTCTGCTCGCAAGATCGTCGAGACGGTGACGCGTACCGGTGCCAGGGTCGTCGGGCCGGTGCCGCTGCCGACGGAGAAGAACGTCTACTGCGTCATCCGCTCGCCGCACAAGTACAAGGACTCGCGCGAGCACTTCGAGATGCGCACCCACAAGCGGCTGATCGACATTCTCGACCCGACGCCCAAGACGGTCGACGCGCTCATGCGCATCGACCTGCCGGCCAGCGTCGACGTGAACATCCAGTAGGGCTGACCACGCGATGACTGCATCGATTTCCAAGCAGACCAGGCAGATCACCGGGATTCTGGGCACCAAGCTCGGAATGACCCAGGTGTTCGACGAGAACAACCGGGTGGTGCCGGTCACCGTGGTCCAGGCCGGGCCGAACGTCGTGACCCAGATCCGCTCCCCGGAGAAGGACGGATACAGCGCCGTCCAGCTCGCCTACGGCGCGATCGACCCGCGCAAGGTGAACAAGCCCGAGACCGGCCACTTCGCCAAGGCGGGTGTCACGCCGCGTCGCTACACGGTCGAGCTGCGTACCTCGGACGCCGGCGACTACACCATCGGCCAGGAGATCACGGCTGAGGTGTTCGAGGCGGGCGCCACGGTCGACGTGGTCGGCACCAGCAAGGGCAAGGGCACCGCGGGCGTGATGAAGCGCCATGGCTTCGGTGGCCTGGGCGCCAGCCACGGCACCCAGCGCAAGCACCGGTCGCCGGGCTCGATCGGCGGCTGCGCGACGCCGGGCCGGGTCTTCAAGGGCCTTCGGATGGCCGGGCGGATGGGTGTCGCACGGGTGACGACCCAGAACCTGACCGTGCACCGGGTCGACGCCGAGCGCGGCCTGCTGCTGATCAAGGGCGCCGTCCCCGGGCCGCGCGGTGGTCTCGTCGTCGTGAAGACGGCTGCGAAGGGTGGTTCGGCGAAGTGACCAGTAGCAACGTCATCGAGATCAAGACCCCGGACGGCGCGTCGAGCGGAACCGTCGAGCTGCCCGCGTACGTCTTCGACGTGGCGGTGAACATCCCGCTGATGCACCAGGTCGTCGTGGCCCAGCAGGCGGCCGCGCGCCAAGGCACCCACGACACGAAGACCCGTGGTGAGGTCCGCGGCGGTGGCCGCAAGCCGTACCGGCAGAAGGGCACCGGTCGCGCCCGCCAGGGCTCGATCCGGGCGCCGCAGTTCACCGGCGGCGGGGTCGTGCACGGGCCGACGCCGCGCGACTACTCGCAGCGGACCCCGAAGAAGATGAAGGCCGCGGCCCTTCGCGGAGCCCTCTCCGACCGGGCCCGCGCCGGCCAGGTGCATGTCCTGTCCGGGATCGTCGCCGGGGACACCCCGTCCACCAAGGCCGCGCGCAAGGTGATCGAGAACGTGGTGACCTCCGAGCGCACCCGGGTGCTGGCGGTCGTCGGCCGCGAGGACACGGTCAACCTGCTGAGCCTGCGCAACCTGCCGAACGTGCACCTGATCGCGCCCGACCAGCTGAACACCTACGACGTGCTCGTCAACGACGTCGTGCTGTTCACCGCGGACGCGCTGAACACGTTCCTGGCCAGCCCGGTGGCCCAGCCGAAGCCGAGCAGGCGCGACGCCGGCGCTGACGCTGTGTCCGGTGAGGAGGAAGGCAAGTGATCCCCGACCCGCGCGACGTGCTGCTCGCACCGGTCGTCTCGGAGAAGAGTTACGGGCTGCTCGAGGAGCGGCAGTACACCTTCCTCGTCCGGCCCGACGCGAACAAGACAGAGATCAAGATCGCCGTGGAGAAGGTGTTCGGGGTCAAGGTGCTCAGCGTCAACACGCTGAACCGCCCGGGCAAGCGCAAGCGCTCCCGCACCGGCTACGGCAAGCGCAAGGACACCAAGCGCGCGATCGTCACGCTTTCCGCGGAGAGCCGGCCGATCGACGTGTTCGGCGGCCCGGCGAGCTGAGGGAGCGAGTAGAGCATGGGCATTCGCAAGTACAAGCCGACCACCCCGGGCCGGCGCGGCTCATCCGTCTCCGACTTCGCCGAGATCACCCGCTCGACCCCGGAGAAGTCGCTGGTCCGTCCGCTGCACAGCAAGGGCGGCCGGAACGTGCACGGCCGGGTGACCACCCGCCACCAGGGCGGCGGCCACAAGCGTGCGTACCGCGTCATCGACTTCCGGCGCCACGACAAGGACGGGGTCCCGGCCAAGGTGGCGCACATCGAGTACGACCCGAACCGCACCTCGCGGATCGCGCTGCTGCACTACGCCGACGGGGAGAAGCGCTACATCATCGCGCCGTCCCGGCTCAAGCAGGGCGACGTGGTGGAGAGCGGCCCGAAGGCCGACATCAAGGTCGGGAACAACCTGCCGCTGCGCAACATCCCGACCGGCACCGTGGTGCACGCGATCGAGCTTCGCCCCGGCGGCGGCGCGAAGATCGCGCGCGCGGCGGGTTCCGGGGTGCAGCTGGTCGCCAAGGACGGGCCGTACGCGCAGCTGCGCATGCCGTCGGGTGAGATCCGCAACGTCGACGTGCGCTGCCGCGCGACCGTCGGCGAGGTCGGCAACAGCGACCACGCGAACATCAACTGGGGCAAGGCGGGCCGGATGCGCTGGAAGGGCAAGCGCCCGGTGGTCCGCGGGGTCGCCATGAACCCGGTGGACCACCCGCACGGTGGTGGTGAGGGTAAGACCTCCGGTGGCCGCCATCCGGTGAACCCGGCCGGTAAGCCGGAGGGCCGTACGCGCCGTCGCAAGGCGTCCGACGCGTTGATCGTCCGCCGGCGTCGTACCGGCAAGAAGCGCTGAGCAGGGAGGTAAGAGATGCCGCGCAGCCTGAAGAAGGGCCCCTTCGTGGACGACCACCTGCTCAAGAAGGTGGACGCCCTCAACGAGTCGGGCAAGAAGACCGTCATCCGGACCTGGTCCCGGCGGTCCACCATCATCCCGGACATGATCGGTCACACGATTGCGGTGCACGACGGCCGCAAGCACGTGCCGGTGTTCATCTCCGATGCGATGGTCGGCCACAAGCTGGGGGAGTTCGCTCCCACCCGGACCTTCCGGGGCCACGTCAAGGACGACCGCAAGGCGCGCAGGCGCTGAGGCGGCCGAGTAGCGACAGGAGAAGGTGGAAGTAGATGGCTGAGAGCCAGAACGCCGCCGGCGCCGCGCTCGAGCTGCCTCGCGCGTTCGCCAGGGCACGGTTCGTCCACATGTCCCCGACCAAGGTGCGGCGGGTGGTCGAGCTGATCAGGGGCCGAACGGTCCAGGAGGCGCTGAGCGTGCTGCGGTTCAGCCCGCAGGCGGCGGCCGAGCCGGTGGCGAAGGTCGTGGCCAGCGCCGCGGCCAACGCCCAGAACAACTTCGACATGGATCCCGACACCCTCGTGGTGGCCACGGCGTATGTCGATGAGGGCCCGACGCTCAAGCGCATCCGGCCGCGCGCGCAGGGCCGCGCGTACCGGATCCGCAAGCGGACGAGCCACATCACCATCGAGGTCGAGTCGCGGCCTGCGGCCTCATCCGGCCGCCGCGGCGCTCGGGGTGCGAAGGGGAGGGCCCGCTGATGGGGCAGAAGATCAACCCGCACGGGTTCCGGCTCGGCATCACCACGGACTGGAAGTCCCGCTGGTACGCCGACAAGCAGTACGCCGAGTACGTCAAGGAGGACGTCGCGATCCGCCGCATGCTCTCCAAGGGCATGGAGCGGGCCGGCATCTCCAAGGTCGAGATCGAGCGGACTCGCGACCGCGTGCGCGTGGACATCCACACCGCGCGTCCGGGGATCGTGATCGGCCGCCGTGGCGCCGAGGCCGACCGCATCCGCGGTCAGCTCGAGAAGCTGACCGGCAAGCAGGTCCAGCTGAACATCCTCGAGGTGAAGAACGCCGAGTCGGACGCGCAGCTCGTCGCCCAGGGCGTCGCGGAGCAGCTGTCCAACCGGGTGGCCTTCCGCCGCGCGATGCGCAAGGCGATCCAGTCGGCGATGCGTTCGCCGCAGGTCAAGGGCATCCGGGTGCAGTGCTCGGGCCGCCTCGGCGGCGCCGAGATGTCGCGCTCGGAGTTCTACCGCGAGGGGCGCGTGCCGCTGCACACGCTGCGCGCGGACATCGACTACGGCCTGTTCGAGGCCCGTACCACCTTCGGCCGGATCGGCGTGAAGGTGTGGATCTACAAGGGTGATGTGGTCGGCGGCCGCCGCGAGGGCGTGCCCGCTGCGGCCGAGCCCAGCCGTGGTGGGCGTCGTGAGCGTCCGCCGCGCCGCCGTTCCGGTGCCTCCGGCACGACGGCCACGAGCACCGATGCCGGCCGGGCGGCAGCCGGTCAGGGTGGCGGCGGGGTCGCCACCGAGACCGGGCCGGCCGACAGCCCGCAAGGGGAGGCCTGAGCCATGCTGATCCCGCGCAAGGTCAAGCACCGTAAGCAGCACCGTCCGCACCGGACGGGGATCGCGTCCGGCGGTACCCGGGTCACCTTCGGTGACTTCGGGATCCAGGCGCTCGAGCCGGCGTACGTGACCAACCGGCAGATCGAGTCGGCGCGTATCGCGATCAACCGGCACATCCGCCGCGGTGGCAAGGTGTGGATCAACGTCTTCCCGGACCGGCCGTTGACCAAGAAGCCTGCGGAGACCCGGATGGGTTCCGGTAAGGGTTCTCCGGAGAAGTGGGTGACCAACGTGAAGCCCGGCCGGGTGCTCTTCGAGATGAGCTACCCGAACGAGCAGACCGCTCGCGAGGCGCTGCGTCGCGCCATCCACAAGCTGCCGATGAAGTGCCGGATCGTGACCCGGGAGGGTGGTGACATCTGATGGCACGCACGGGGACGGGGACCTCCGCCGCCGAGCTGCGGGAACTCTCCGACGAGGAGCTCGCGCTGCGCGTGCGGGAGGCCAAGGAGGAGCTGTTCAACCTCCGCTTCCAGATGGCGACCGGGCAGCTGGACAACAACCGGCGGCTGCGGACCGTCCGGCACGACATCGCGCGGATCTACACCGTGATGCGCGAGCGCGAGCTGGGTCTGTCCTCGGCGCCGACCGATGACGAGGGCGCGGCATGAGTGAACAGACGACCCAGCAGGGTGGAACGGTGACGCGCGGGGAGCGGAAGGTCCGCGAGGGGCTCGTCGTGTCCGACAAGATGGACAAGACGATCGTCGTCTCCCTCGAGGACCGGGTGAAGCACCCGCTGTACGGCAAGGTCATCCGGCGGACGAGCAAGGTCAAGGCGCACGACGAGAACAACTCGGCGGGTATCGGCGACCGCGTCCGGCTGATGGAGACCCGGCCGCTGTCGGCCACCAAGCGCTGGCGGCTGGTGGAGATCCTGGAGAAGGCGAAGTGATCCAGCAGGAGTCACGGCTGCGCGTCGCCGACAACACCGGGGCCAAGGAGATCCTGTGCATCCGGGTGCTGGGTGGTTCGGCGCGGCGCTATGCGGGGATCGGCGACACCATCGTCGCGACGGTGAAGGACGCCATCCCGGGGGCCGGGGTGAAGCGCGGTGACGTGGTCAAGGCCGTCATCGTGCGCACCGTCAAGGAGAAGCGTCGTCCGGACGGCAGCTACATCCGGTTCGACGAGAACGCGGCCGTGCTGATCAAGCCGGACGGCGAGCCGCGGGGGACCCGCATCTTCGGACCCGTCGGTCGCGAACTGCGCGACAAGCGGTTCATGAAGATCATCTCCCTCGCCCCGGAGGTGCTCTAGTGAGCGAGCGCAGCGAGGTGATCGCATGAAGGTGAAGAAGGGCGACACCGTACTGGTGATCGCGGGCAAGGACCGCGGCGCGAAGGGCAAGGTCATCCAGGCCTACCCGCAGCGGGACCGGGTGCTCGTCGAGGGCGTGAACCGGATCAAGAAGCACACCCGGGTCAGCCAGAACCAGCGCGGTGCGCAGTCCGGCGGCATCGTCACCCAGGAGGCGCCCATCCACGTCTCGAACGTGATGGTGATCGACTCCGACGGCAAGCCGACGCGGGTGGGCAAGAAGGTCACCGAGGACGGCAAGCGCGTGCGGATCTCCCGCCGGACCGGGAAGGAGATCTGACGTGACCACCGTCGAGAAGACCACCCCGAGGCTCAAGCAGCGCTACCGCGACGAGATCGCGGCCGGGATGCGCGAGGAGTTCGCCTACCCGAACGTCATGCAGATCCCGGGCGTCGTGAAGGTCGTCGTGAACATGGGCGTCGGCGAGGCCGCCCGGGACTCGAAGCTGATCGACGGCGCGGTCCGCGACCTCGCGACCATCACCGGTCAGCGTCCGCAGATCCGGCGGGCGACCAGGTCGATCGCGCAGTTCAAGCTGCGCGAGGGCATGCCGATCGGGGCCAAGGTGACCCTGCGCGGTGACCGGATGTGGGAGTTCCTGGACCGGCTGCTGACGATCGCGCTGCCGCGTATCCGGGACTTCCGGGGGCTCTCGCCGAACCAGTTCGACGGCCGGGGCAACTACACGTTCGGTCTCAACGAGCAGTCGATGTTCCACGAGATCAACCCCGACACGATCGACCGGCCGCGGGGGATGGACATCACCGTCGTGACCACCGCGACCACGGACGAGGAGGGCCGGTCGCTGCTGCGCAGGCTGGGCTTCCCCTTCAAGGAGAGCTGAGCAGGCGATGGCCAAGAAGGCGCTGATCATCAAGGCGGCCAAGAAGCCGAAGTTCGCCGTCCGCGGCTACACCCGCTGCCAGAAGTGCGGGCGGCCGCGTGCGGTGCTGCGCAAGTTCGGGCTGTGTCGCGTCTGCGTGCGCCAGATGGCGCACGCGGGCGAACTGCCCGGTGTGAGCAAGAGCAGCTGGTAATGCACCTCGGGTCCGTGAGTGCGCGGTGGCGTCGTGTCCACCGGCACTCGCGGGCACGGAGTCCAATCGCCACAGGCCCCGCGGGGAACCAGGGCGGGAAAGTGACGTCACCATGACGATGACCGATCCGATCGCAGACATGTTGACCCGTCTGCGGAACGCGAACTCGGCGTACCACGACCGTGTCGTGATGCCTCACTCCAAGCTGAAGGTGGCGATCGCCGAGATCCTTCAGCGGGAGGGCTACATCGCCTCGCACCGCACCGAGGACGCCGAGGTCGGCAAGTCCCTGGTGATCGAGCTGAAGTACGGGCGCAACCGGGAGCGCAGCATCGCCGGCGTGCGTCGGGTCTCCAAGCCGGGGCTGCGGGTCTACGCGAAGTCCAACAACCTGCCGCGGGTGCTCGGCGGCCTCGGCGTCGCGATCATCTCGACGTCGAAGGGGCTGCTGACCGACAAGCAGGCCAACCGCGACGGCGTGGGCGGGGAAGTCCTCGCCTACATCTGGTGAGAGGGGAGGAGTAGCGATGTCTCGCATCGGGAAACTGCCGATCACCGTTCCGTCCGGCGTCGACGTGACCATCGAGGGCCGCACGATCACCGTCAAGGGCCCCAAGGGCACCCTGTCGCACACCGTGGTCGAGCCGATCACGGTGGAGCGCGGCGAGGACGGCGCGGTGCTGGTGAAGCGCCCGGACGACGAGCGCAAGACCAAGGCCTACCACGGCCTGTCCCGCTCGCTCGTGAACAACCTCGTCATCGGCGTGACGGCCGGTTACGAGAAGAAGATGGAGATTCACGGCGTGGGCTACCGCGTCGCGCTGAAGGGCTCCAGCCTCGAGTTCGCGCTGGGCTACAGCCACCCGGTCCTCGTCGAGGCCCCGGAGGGCATCACCTTCGCGGTGGAGTCACCCACCCGGTTCTCCGTCTCGGGAATCGACAAGCAGGTGGTCGGTGAGACCGCCGCGAACATCCGGAAGCTGCGCAAGCCCGACCCGTACAAGGGCAAGGGCGTGCGGTACGCCGGTGAAGTGGTCCGCCGCAAGGTCGGGAAGACGGGTAAGTGATGGCCGACACGAGTTCCGCAGCCACGATCTCGTCGGCTGCCAACAAGCGGTCCGGGTCGACGGTGTCGAGCAAGCGCAGGCTCGCCAGGACGCGCAGGCACGCCCGGCTCCGCAAGAAGATCCAGGGCACCCCGCAGCGTCCGCGGCTCGCCGTTCACCGCAGCTCGCGGCACATGTTCGTGCAGATCATCGACGACCTTGCGGGCCGTACGCTCGCCTCGGCCTCGTCGATGGAGGCCGACGTCCGGGCTCTGGAGGGCGACAAGAAGGCCAAGGCGGCCAAGGTGGGTGCGCTGCTCGCCGCGCGGGCTCGCGAGGCCGGTGTGACCGCCGTCGTCTTCGACCGGGGCGGTTACAACTACCACGGCCGGATCGCGGCGTTGGCGGACGCGGCGCGCGAGAACGGGCTGGAGTTCTAGTGCAGGCGAGGATTCGTGCGGCTGGCTCGAAGGGCCGAACCATCAAGACAACGGAAGGGAACGCCTGATGCCGGGACGTGCACGGCGTGACGGCGGAGGACCCGGTGGCGGCGGCGAGAGCCGGGACCGCCGGGACCGCCGGGACGGAGGCCGTGGCGGGGCGGCCCAGGACAAGACCCCGTACATCGAGCGGCTGGTCACGATCAACCGCGTGGCCAAGGTCGTCAAGGGTGGTCGGCGCTTCAGCTTCACCGCTCTGATGATCGTGGGCGACGGCGACGGCCTCGTCGGCGTCGGCTATGGCAAGGCCAAGGAGGTGCCCGCGGCGATCGCCAAGGGTGTCGAGGAGGCGAAGAAGAACTTCTTCCGCGTCCCGCGGATCGGCGGCACGATCGTGCACCGGGTCCAGGGCGAGGCGGCCGCCGGCGTGGTGCTGCTGCGTCCGGCCAGCCCGGGTACCGGTGTCATCGCGGGTGGTCCGGTCCGGGCGGTGCTGGAATGCGCCGGCATCCACGATGTGCTCTCGAAGTCGCTGGGCAGCGACAACGCGATCAACATCGTGCACGCCACGGTGGCCGCGCTCAAGCAGCTGCAGCGTCCTGAGGAGGTCGCGGCCCGCCGCAACCTGCCGCTGGAGGACGTCATGCCCGCCTACATGATGCGTGCCCGGGCCGCCGCGGCCCAGGGTTCGAGGGCGTGAGCACCATGGCGCAGACGGCTCAGAAGCTGAAGATCACCCAGGTGCGAAGCGTCATCGGCAGCAAGCAGAACCAGCGGGCGACCCTGCGGTCCCTCGGGCTTCGCAAGATCCGCCAGAGCGTGGAGCGCGAGGACACCCCGCAGATCCGCGGGATGATCAATATGGTGCGGCACCTCGTGACGGTGGAGGAGGTCGGAGCCCGATGAGCGAGCCCATCAAGATCCACCACCTGCGTCCGGCGCCCGGGGCCAAGACCGCGAAAACGCGGGTCGGCCGGGGTGAGGGGAGCAAGGGTAAGACGGCGGGACGCGGAACGAAGGGCACCAAGGCCCGGAAGAACGTCTCCGTCGCCTTCGAGGGCGGGCAGATGCCGCTGCACATGCGGCTGCCCAAGCTCAAGGGCTTCAAGAACCGGTTCCGGGTGGAGTACCAGGTCGTGAACGTGGGCGATCTCGCGGAGCTGTTCCCGCAGGGCGGCACGGTCGGCCCGGACGAGCTGGCCGCAGCCGGCGCCGTCCGCGCCAACCGGCCGGTCAAGGTGCTGGGCAACGGTGACATCGACGGGATCGCGCTGACGGTGCGTGCGCACGCGTTCTCCGGCAGCGCTCGCGACAAGATCACCGCCGCCGGCGGCACCGCCACCGAGCTGTAGCCCCGAACCCGCCGCCCGTGCCCGCCCTCATGGACACCGTCCATGAGCCGGGGGTACGGGCGGCGGTGTCGTTGGCCGGGGCCGCTGTTAGAGTCGTTCGCGCGCCGCGACCGCAGGTCGGTCTCGGGTGCAGGGCGGAAGCAGGTGGCAGCGCTGAGCGAGCCGCCTCCCGTCCCCGTGGGCCGGAGGGATCCGGCCAGCGGCGGCAGTGCGCCGCTGACGTACAGGAGGGGCCCGAGTGCTCAGCGCTTTCCGGTCGGCACTTGCGACGCCCGACCTCCGGAAGAAGATCCTTTTTACCCTGGGCATCGTCGCGGTGTACCGCCTCGGCGCCAACATCCCCTCGCCGGGAGTCTCCTATCCCAACGTGCAGGAGTGCATCCGGCAGATCGAGGGGGAGAACTCCAGCGTCTACTCGCTGATCAACCTGTTCTCCGGCGGGGCGCTGTTGCAGCTGTCGATCCTCGCCCTGGGGATCATGCCGTACATCACGGCCAGCATCATCATCCAGCTGCTCACCGTCGTCATTCCGCGGTTCGAGCAGCTGAAGAAGGAAGGGCAGTCGGGTCAGAACAAGCTGACCCAGTACACCCGATATCTGACGATCGCGCTGGCGATTCTGCAGTCCACGAGCATCGTGGCGCTCGCCGACCGCGGCCAGCTGTTCGGCAACTGCTCCCTGCCGGTCATCCCCGACTCGAGCGTGTACAACCTCTCGATAATCGTCATCGTGATGACGGCCGGCACCGGTGTCGTGATGTGGCTGGGTGAACTGATCACCGAGCGGGGCGTCGGTAACGGCATGTCGTTGCTGATCTTCACCTCGATCGCGCACCGCATCCCGGCCGAGGGCAAGAACATCCTCGACAACTCCGGCGGCCTGGTGTTCGCGGGTGTCTGCGTCTTCGCACTGGCGATCTTTGCCAGCGTGGTGTTCGTCGAGCAGGGCCAGCGGCGGATCCCGGTGCAGTACGCCAAGCGCATGGTCGGCAGGCGCATGTACGGCGGCACGTCGACCTACCTCCCGTTGAAGGTCAACCAGGCCGGCGTCATCCCGGTCATCTTCGGCAGCTCCCTGCTCTACATGCCCCAGCTGTTGTCCCAGCTGGCCGGCAGCGAGGGCGGTGGGTTCCAGCAGTTCGTGCAGACCTACCTGGTCGACCAGTCCAACTGGCTGCACATCACGCTGTACATCGCGCTCATCGTCTTCTTCACCTACTTCTACGTCGGAATCACGTTCAACCCCGATGAACGGGCCGACGAGATGAAGAAGTTCGGCGGCTTCATCCCGGGCATCCGGCCGGGGCGCCCGACGGCCGAGTACCTGCATTTCGTGCTCTCCCGCATCACGCTGCCCGGATCGCTGTACCTCGGCATCGTCGCCGTGCTGCCGAACTTCTTCCTCGGCATCACCGGAAGCGGCCAGAACCAGAACTTCCCGTTCGGTGGCACCGCCGTGCTGATCATGGTCGGTGTGGGGCTGGACACAGTGAAACAGATCGAGAGCCAGCTCATGCAGCGCAACTACGAGGGGTTCCTGCGTTAAGGTGCGGTAACGGATTCCCGGCCATGCGGCGTTGCGGTGGTGCTGTGCGCCTATGCGGGGCTCGGACCCGCGCCCTGCCCCTCGGCAACGGCGACCCACAGGACAGAAGATCGACCAGGGAGGTTTGGTTCGCGTGCGACTCGTTCTGGTTGGCCCGCCGGGAGCGGGCAAGGGCACCCAGGCGGAGCGTCTGGCCGAGCGCCTGGACATCCCCCACATCTCGACCGGCGACCTGTTCCGCGCGAACCTTCGCGACGAGACGCCGTTGGGTCTCGAGGCGAAGCGTTACATGGACGCCGGCGAGCTCGTTCCCGACTCGGTGACCGTGGGGATGGTCCGCGATCGGCTGGCGCAGCCGGACGCCGCCAAGGGCTTCCTCCTCGACGGGTTCCCGCGCACCGTGCCCCAGGCCGAGTCCCTGGCGAGGCTGCTGGCGGAGAACGGCGATGAGCTCGACGCGGTCGTCGAGTTCGTCGTGCCGGAGGACGAGCTGGTGCAGCGACTGCTCGGTCGCGGCCGCTCCGACGACACCGAGGACGTCATCCGGCGCCGGCAGCAGGTCTACCGCGAGGAGACCTCGCCGTTGCTGGACTTCTACCGCGACCGGCTGCTGACGGTCGATGCGGTGGGAACGGTCGAGGAGATCACCAACCGGGTGTTCGAGGTGCTGCCGGACCGGCGCTGAGGCCGTCGGCGTCCTGGGCAGGGCGGGGCGCCGCGCAAATGTACGCTGCGGATGGCGGCGCCGATCACACCGGCGCCGGGACGACGGACAGACGGGAGCACGGCCGTGAACGGTGACCGAGTGGGTGTCCGCCGGGCACTCGCCCGGTTGCGCGGCCGCGACATCGAGATCAAGAGCCAGGGCGAGCTCGAGGTCATGCGGGCCGCCGGCGCGCTCGTGGCGAAGGCGCTGGCGGCGGTGACCGCGCTGGCGCGGCCCGGGGTCACCACCGCCGAGCTGGACGCGGTGGCCGAACAGACGATTCGCGACGCCGGCGGGGTCCCGTCCTTCCTCGGCTACCACGGCTACCCGGCGTCGATCTGCGCATCGGTGAACGACCAGATCGTGCACGGGATCCCAGCGGCGTCGACGGTGCTCGCCGACGGCGATATCGTCTCCGTCGACTGCGGAGCGGCCCTCGACGGCTGGCACGGTGACGCCGCGGTCACCATCCCGGTCGGAGCGGTCTCGGAGGCCGACCTCGCGCTGTCGGCGGCCTGCCGGGAGTCGCTGCGCGCGGGGATCCGTGCCGTGCGGGCCGGCGGTCGCCTCTCGGACATCTCACACGCCGTGCAGGTGGCCGTCGAGCAGGCCGCGAAGGCCAACGGCGCCGACTACGGCATCGTCGCGGAGTACGGCGGCCACGGCATCGGCTCGTCGATGCACATGGACCCGTTCCTGCCCAACTTCGGCAAACCGGGCCAGGGACCGCGCCTGCGCCCGGGCATGGCGCTGGCCATCGAACCGATGCTGACCGCGGGCGACCCGCAGACCCAGGAGCTGGCCGACGGCTGGACGGTCGTGACCGTGGACGGGAGCCGTGCCGTGCACTGGGAGCACACCGTCGCGGTGACCGAGGACGGACCCTGGCTGCTCACCGCCTCGGCCGACGCCTCGCTCGAGGCAACCGGCTAGAACGCTCACCAAGGAGGCCCTGACAACGTCCTCGCCGACACGTCGGTGGGCCGGCTTGGTGAGTCCGACGAGGCCGCTCGCGCGCCCGGGCACCCCTCGTCGGCCCGAGACCGGATTCCGCACCGGCCAGAGCTACTCGGTCAACGGCGGCCGACACATGTGACCGGCGCCCGGGCCATGACCCTTAGGGTGGGCCAGCGCACGACTCGAGGTATGGAGCTGACAGTGATCATCGGTGTGGTTCGGGAGTCCAAACCCGGTGAGACGCGCGTGGCGGCGACCCCGGCGACGGTGCGGCAGTTGCTGAAGCTGGGGTATGAGGTGGTGGTCGCCCCGGGAGCGGGGGACGGCGCGGACTTTCCGGACGCGGGGTTCGCCGACGCCGGCGCGACCCTGGGCGACCCCTGGAAGTGCGATGTCGTGTTCGCGATCAACACGCCGTCGGAGGACGAGCTCGAGCAGATGAAGCCCGGCTCGACGCTGATCGCGCTGCTGGCTCCGGCGTTGAACGCGGACATCGTGGATGTGCTGGCCCGCCGCCCGATCACGGCGCTGTCGATGGACGCGGTCCCGCGGATCTCCCGGGCGCAGTCCCTGGACGTGCTCAGCTCGATGGCCAACATCGCCGGCTACCGGGCCGTGATCGAGGCCGCGCACGAGTTCGGCCGGTTCTTCACCGGTCAGGTGACCGCCGCCGGCAAGGTGCCGCCGGCGAAGGTACTGGTGGTCGGTGCCGGGGTTGCCGGGCTGGCGGCGATCGGCGCGGCCGGGTCGCTGGGCGCGATCGTGCGGGCCACCGACCCGCGGCCGGAGGTGGCCGACCAGGTGCGCTCGCTCGGCGGGGAGTACCTGGCGGTCTCGGACGAGACCGAGGTCAGCACGACCGGCTACGCCAAGGAGATGGGCGAGGACTACAAGGCGCGCGAGACGAAGCTCTACAGCGAGCAGTGCCGCGACGTCGACATCATCATCACCACCGCGCTCATCCCGGGACGGCCGGCGCCGCGGCTGATCACCGCCGAGATGGTGGAGTCGATGAAGCCGGGTTCGGTGATCGTCGACATGGCCGCGTCCAACGGCGGCAATGTCGAGGGCTCGGTGGCCGGGGAGAAGGTCGTCACCGCGAACGGAGTCACGATCATCGGCTACACCGATCTGGCGGGCCGGTTGCCGGCGCAGGCGAGTCAGCTGTACGGCACGAACCTGGTCAACCTGATGAAGGTGCTCACCCCGGGCAAGGACGGGCAGTTGGTGCTGGACTTCGATGATGTCGTGCAGCGCTCGATGACCGTGGTGCGCGACGGCGAACGGACCTGGCCACCGCCGCCGGTGTCGGTGTCGGCCGCTCCGGTGGCAGCGTCCGCCGTGAGCCCACCGGTCGAGGCGCCCGGCACACAGGTCACGCAACCCATGTCCCCGGCCCGCCGGTACGGCATCGTCGGCGCCGCCGGGCTCGCCCTGTTCGCGATCATCGCGCTGTCGCCCCCCGCGTTGATCGGGCACCTGGTCGTGTTCGCGCTGGCCATCGTGATCGGCTTCTACGTGATCGGGAACGTGCACCATGCGTTGCACACCCCGCTGATGTCGGTGACCAACGCGATCTCCGGAATCATCGTCGTCGGCGCGTTGCTGCAGATCGGACGGCACAGCCTCGAGGTCACGATCGTGGCGGCCGCCGCGATCCTGTTGGCCACCATCAATGTCTTCGGCGGTTTCGCCGTGACCCGCCGCATGCTCGGCATGTTCCGTCGGAGCTGATCGAAATGACTGTCGACACCGCGGCCACCGCCGCCTACATCGTCGCCGCACTGCTGTTCATCCTTGCCCTTGCCGGGCTGTCCCGACACGAGACGGCGCGGGCCGGCAACGCGTTCGGTATCGCCGGGATGGCGATCGCGCTGGTCGCCACCCTGGCCCTCGCGCTGGCCCGCGGGATCGATCCGGTCGGGATCGGGTTGCTGATCGGGACGGTGCTGATCGCCGCGGTGATCGGCCTGATCCGGGCCGCCCGGGTGCCGATGACCGGCATACCCGAGTTGATCGCGCTGTTCCACAGCTTCGTCGGCCTCGCGGCGGTTCTGGTCGGCTGGAACGGCTATCTGGAGGTCGAGGCCCGCGGCGGCGCGGGCTTTCCCGCGGAGTTGCTCGGCATCCACCACGCCGAGGTGATGATCGGCGTGTTCATCGGGGCGGTCACCTTCACCGGTTCGATCGTCGCGTGGGGCAAGCTGGCCGCACGGTTCTCCTCGCGCCCGTTGATGCTGCCCGGCAAGAACGCACTGAACCTCGGCGCGCTGGTGGTGTTCGTCGCGCTCACCGTCTGGTTCGTGATCGACCCGACGCTCACCGCGCTGGTGGCGGCCACCGTGATCGCGCTGGCGTTGGGCGTGCACCTCGTCGCCTCCATCGGCGGCGGCGACATGCCGGTCGTGGTGTCCATGCTCAACAGCTACTCCGGGTGGGCTGCCGCCGCCTCGGGCTTCCTGCTCGGCAACGACCTGCTGATCATCACCGGCGCCCTGGTCGGCTCCTCCGGTGCCTACCTGTCCTACATCATGTGCAAGGCGATGAACCGCTCGTTCATCTCCGTGATCGCCGGCGGATTCGGCATCGTGGCCTCGTCCGGCGCGGAGAAGGACTACGGCGAGCACCGTGAGTCCACCCCCGACCGGGTGGCCGAGCTGCTCGCCAACGCCTCCAGCGTCATCATCACCCCCGGCTACGGCATGGCCGTCGCCCAGGCCCAGTACCCGGTCGCCGAGCTCACCCGACGCCTGCGGGAGTCGGGTGTCACCGTCCGGTTCGGCATCCACCCGGTCGCCGGCCGTCTGCCCGGCCACATGAACGTCCTGCTCGCCGAGGCCAAGGTGCCCTACGACATCGTCCTGGAGATGGACGAGATCAACGACGATTTCGCCGACACCGACGTGGTCCTGGTGATCGGGGCCAACGACACCGTCAACCCGGCGGCCGCCGAGGACCCGGGCTCCCCGATCGCCGGCATGCCGGTCCTCAAGGTCTGGGAGGCCAACGACGTCATCGTCTTCAAACGGTCGATGGCTGCCGGTTACGCGGGCGTTCCCAACCCCCTCTTCTACCGCGAGAACAGCCAGATGCTGTTCGGTGATGCTCGGGACCGCGTCGAGGACATCGTCAAGGCCCTCTAGCGCCTACCCCAGGTGCAGCCGTGGGCGCAACACCCGTACACTGGAGCCTCGGCGCACCTCGTGTCGCCGGTTCCGGCCGTGCCCTCTCGCACTCCTTCGGTTCCGTCGCCCCGTCGTGCGTCGTGCGCCGGCCACCGCGTCACCGCGCCGGTGCGGCACGAGACAACCGACAATCTGTCATGGAACGCGGAGGACATGGCCAAGAAGGACGGGGCGATCGAGGTCGAGGGCCGGGTCGTCGAACCCCTGCCGAACGCGATGTTCCGCGTGGAGCTGGAGAACGGGCACCGGGTCCTCGCTCACATCAGCGGGAAGATGCGGCAGCACTACATCCGAATCCTCCCCGAGGACCGGGTGGTCGTGGAGCTCTCTCCCTACGACCTGACCCGCGGCCGCATCGTCTACCGCTACAAGTGACGTCCGCGGGGACGCAGCTTCTGCGAACCCCAGAAGAGAAAGATCGACGACGTGAAGGTCCAGCCGAGCGTCAAGAAGATCTGCGACAAGTGCAAGGTGATCCGCCGGCACGGCCGGGTCATGGTGATCTGCGAGAACCTGCGCCACAAGCAGCGTCAGGGCTGAGCGGCACCACCTGAGCACGTCGCGGTCCTCTCGACCGCCCCAGCACAGCAAGACAGGCAACACCGCGGAACTCCGCGCACCTGCCGCGCCATCCGGGCGCGGTCCACCCCCGGAACCAGGCCGGGGCCGGGTCCAGCCGAGCGAGTCGGACCCGGGACGGGCGCGGAGCAGACCTGGGACCAGAGTGAATCAGGAGAACCCGCCGCATGGCACGACTCGCCGGCGTCGACCTCCCCCGCGAGAAGCGGATGGAGATCGCGCTCACCTATATCTACGGGATCGGCCGGTCTCGCTCGAAGGAGATCCTCGAGGCCACCGGGATCAGCGCCGACCTGCGTACGCGCGACCTGAGCGACGAGGACCTCGCGAAGCTGCGCGAGTACATCGAGAACAACTACCGCGTCGAGGGCGACCTGCGCCGCGAGGTCCAGGCCGACATCCGGCGCAAGATCGAGATCGGCTGCTACCAGGGGATCCGGCACCGCCGGGGCCTTCCGGTGCGCGGCCAGCGCACCAAGACCAACGCCCGCGGCCGCAAGGGACCGAAGAAGACGGTCGCCGGCAAGAAGAAGGCAGGTAAGAAGTAATGCCGCCCCGCACGCGCACCGGCGCCGGCCCCAAGAAGGTCCGGCGCAAGGAGAAGAAGAACGTCGCGCACGGCCATGCGCACATCAAGAGCACCTTCAACAACACCATCGTGTCCATCACCGACCCGAACGGTGCGGTGATCGCCTGGGCCTCGGCCGGGCACGTCGGTTTCAAGGGCTCGCGCAAGTCCACCCCGTTCGCCGCGCAGATGGCGGCGGAGAACGCCGCCCGCAAGGCCGCCGAGCACGGGATGAAGAAGGTCGACGTGTTCGTGAAGGGCCCGGGATCGGGCCGCGAGACCGCGATCCGTTCGCTGCAGGCCGCGGGTCTCGAGGTCGGCACGATCTCCGACGTCACCCCCCAGCCGCACAACGGTTGCCGTCCGCCCAAGCGGCGCCGGGTCTAGGGAAGGGAGCACTTCGACATGGCTCGTTACACCGGACCCATGACCCGCAAGTCCCGTCGGCTGAAGGTCGACCTCGTCGGCGGCGACCAGGCGTTCGAGCGTCGTCCCTACCCGCCCGGCCAGCACGGCCGGATCCGGATCAAGGAGACGGAGTACCTCCTGCAGCTGCAGGAGAAGCAGAAGGCGCGCTTCGCCTACGGTGTGCTGGAGAAGCAGTTCCGCCGGTACTACGAGGAGGCCAACCGGCGGCCCGGCAAGACCGGTGACAACCTGCTGCAGATCCTCGAGTCGCGACTGGACAACGTCGTGTACCGGGCAGGCCTCGCGCGCACCCGCCGGATGGCGCGTCAGCTCGTGAGCCACGGCCACTTCCTGGTCAACGGCGCGAAGGTGAACATCCCGAGCTACCGCGTTTCGCGCTACGACATCATCGATGTCCGGCCGAAGTCGCTGAACACGGATCCGTTCATCATCGCCAAGGAACTGCTGGGCGACCGGCCGGTTCCCGCGTGGCTGCAGGTCGTCCCGTCGAACCTGCGCATCCTGGTCCACCAGCTGCCGGAGCGGGCCCAGATCGACACCCAGGTCACCGAGCAGCTGATCGTCGAGCTCTACTCGAAGTAGCGCGTCGACCCCCCTGGCTCCGCAGGGAGGAGCCAGGGCACCGCGCGCGGCATCAAATAGCGGTTGCCGCGTGGAGAAGGAGGCACCACACCCATGTTGATCTCTCAGCGTCCCACTCTGACCGAGGACTCGGTCACCGACACCCGGTCGCGGTTCGTCATCGAGCCGCTGGAGCCGGGCTTCGGCTACACGCTGGGCAACTCGCTGCGGCGCACGCTGCTGTCCTCCATCCCGGGGGCCGCGGTGACCAGCATCCGAATTGACGGCGTGCTGCACGAGTTCACCACCGTGCCCGGCGTCAAGGAGGACGTCACCGACATCATCCTCAACCTCAAGGAGCTCGTCGTCAGCTCCGAGGAGGACGAGCCGGTGACCATGTACCTGCGCAAGCAGGGCCCCGGCCCGGTGACCGCCGGTGACATCGTGCCCCCGGCCGGCGTCACGGTGCACAACCCGGACCTGCACATCGCGATGCTGAACGACAAGGGTCGGCTGGAGGTCGAGCTCGTCGTCGAGCGGGGCCGCGGCTACGTCCCCGCGATGCAGAACAAGGCCACCGGCGCCGAGATCGGCCGGATCCCGGTCGACTCGATCTACTCGCCGGTGCTCAAGGTGACCTACAAGGTCGAGGCCACCCGGGTCGAGCAGCGCACCGACTTCGACAAGCTGGTGCTCGACGTCGAGAGCAAGCCCTCGATCACCCCGCGGGACGCGCTGGCCTCGGCCGGCAAGACCCTGGTCGAGCTGTTCGGGCTGGCCCGGGAGCTCAACGTCGACGCCGAGGGCATCGAGATCGGTCCGTCGCCGCAGGAGGCGGACACCATCGCGGCGTTCGCGATGCCGATCGAGGAGCTGGACCTCACCGTCCGCTCCTACAACTGCCTCAAGCGCGAGGGCATTCACACCGTGGGCGAGCTGGTGGGCCGCAGCGAGGCCGACCTGCTCGACATCCGCAACTTCGGTGCCAAGTCGATAGACGAGGTCAAGATGAAGCTCGTCGGCCTCGGCCTGGCCCTCAAGGACAGCCCGCCCGGATTCGACCCGTCGGCCGCCGCCGCGGACTTCGGCTCCGACGGGTTCGACCCCGACACCTTCGGGGACGACGGCCAGGACTATGCAGAAACGGAGCAGCTGTAGCCATGCCACAGCCCACGAAGGGGCGCCGTCTCGGCGGCTCGCCCGCCCACCAGCGGCTGATGCTGGCGAACCTGGCGACCTCGCTGTTCGAGCACGGCCGGATCACGACGACCGAAGCCAAGGCCCGGCGGCTGCGCCCCTATGCCGAGCGTCTGATCACCAAGGCCAAGCGTGGCGACCTGCACAACCGCCGCGAGATCCAGAAGGTGATCCGGGACAAGGACGTCGTGCATCGGCTCCTGGCCGAGATCGGTCCGTTCTTCGCCGACCGGCCGGGTGGCTACACGCGGATCACCAAGACGCTGCCGCGTCAGGGTGACAACGCCCCGATGGCCGTGATCGAGCTCGTCTCGCAGAAGACGGTCACCGACGAGGCCGAGCGGGCCCGCCGGGTCGCTGCCTCCCAGGCCGCGGCGCAGGCTGCGGCCGAGCCGGTGGCGCCGCCCGCCGCGGAGGCGGCGAGCGATGCCCCGGCGACCGAGGTGGAGGAGTCCGCGTCCACCGACGAGGCTCCCTACGGCGAGGGCAGCCACGCCCCGCTGGCCGATCCCGCGCAGGCCCCCGAGGGCTTCCCGATCAAGGGCAACGAGGATTCGATGCTCTACCACGTCCCCGGTTCGGCGCACTACGACCGCACCGTGGCCGAGGTCTGGTTCGCCACCGCCGAGGCCGCCGAGGCCGCCGGATTCTCGCTGCCCGGCTCGCAGCAGGAGGCCTCCGCGGAGGATGGGTCCTGACCCATCAGCCCAGCCGCAGCGAGCCCGTCGTCCAGCCGGACGGCGGGCTCGCTGCCGATTGCGACGCGGTGCGCCGGTTCCGCCTCGACATCGGATACGACGGCACCGGCTTCTCCGGCTGGGCCATCCAGCCGGATCGGCGCACGGTCTGTGGGGTGCTCACCGACGCGCTGACCCGGGTGCTGCGCAGGCCCGTCGCCCTGACCGTGGCCGGGCGGACCGACGCCGGGGTGCATGCCAGCGGGCAGGTCGCGCACGCCGACCTGCCGGCCTCGCTGGATCCGGAACGGCTGCCCCGGCGACTGGCCCGGCTGCTGCCCGTGGACCTGCGGGTCCGGGCGGTGCGGGCGGTACCCGAGGCGTTCGACGCCCGGTTCTCGGCGCTGCGCCGCCACTACGCCTACCGGATCGCGACCGCGCCCTGGGGCGCCGAGCCGCTGCGGGCCCGGGACACACTCGCCTGGCCGCATCCGCTCGACCTCGATGCGCTCAACGCCGCCTCCGCCGGTCTGCTCGGCGAGCACGACTTCGCGGCCTTCTGCAAGCGCCGCGAAGGGGCGACCACCATCCGGCACCTGCAGCGCCTGAGCTGGACCCGCGGAGCCGACGGGGTGGTCGTCGCCGCGGTGGCGGCGGACGCGTTCTGCCATGCGATGGTCCGTAGCCTCGTCGGCGCGCTGCTCGACGTCGGGCGGGGGCGCCGGGCGGTCGAGTGGCCCGCGCGGCTGCTGGCCCGCGGTGAGCGGGTCAGCGACGTCGCGGTCGCCCCGGCGCACGGGCTCACGCTGGTCGGGGTGGACTACCCGCCCGACGACGAGCTCGCCGCCCGCGCCGCGACGACCCGCAACCTGCGGCTGCCCCGCCCGTGACTGCGCGACGGTGTGCTGCCGCCGTTGTCGCGCCGAGGGGATTTCTCCGAACCGGCCATGACTCCGCTGCCGTGCGGCTAGCGTCCGTTCGTGCCACGCGACACCGCCACCCGGGCCCCGGCGACCCGCGACCACGCCGACGCCTACCGCTACGGGGTGCGCCGGCTCGAGTGCGCTCTCGTCTCCGGTGATCCCGTCCCGCTGCACGAGCAGATCCGCTCCCAACGCCGGGCCGCGTTCGCCGGGGTCCTGCTCGGGCTGCTCGCGCTCGGCGGGGTCGCGATCTACGCACTGATCGTTCCGCGTCCGGACTGGACGCGACAGGCGCTCGTCGTCGGTGACCGTTCGGGATCGATGTACGTGGTCGCCCACGATCCGGATCGGCTCGTCCCGGTCGCGAACCTGGTCGCGGGGCGGCTCGTGCTCGCCGCTCTCGGGGACGGGGCCGGCGCCACGGCCGTTCCGGTGGTCGTCCGCGACGAGGACCTCGCCCCGGCGCCCCGCACCCCCACCGCGGCGGTGGCCGGCGCGGTGGGGGTGCAGCCCGACGGCCCGGGCATCGTCCCCCGCTGGGCGGTCTGCGACCGTACGAGCACCACGGGAAGGCCCCGGCTTCTCGGCACGACGGTCATCGCGGGCGCCGCAGCCACCGCTCCCACCACCGGGGTGGGTGTGCTGCTCAGCGTGCCGGACGGGGGCACCTACGCGGTGATCGACGGGCATCGGCATCGCATCGGACTGTCCGACCGGCCGGTTCTCGCCGCGTTGGGCCTGGACGGGCGCAGCCCGCGGCCGGCAAGTCCCGGGATGGTGTCCGGTATCCCGGAGGGCGCGCCGCTGGCCACGCCCGACCTGCCGGACGGACGCGGCCCCGCGGGGGTGCCTGGCCAGGTCGGTGACGTCCTCACCGCCCGCCCGATCGGCGCCCCCGCGCGCTACTACGTGGTGCTACCCGGTGGGCTTCAGGAGGTTCCGGCGCTGGCCGCAGCGGTGATCGCGGCGGCCGCGGGCAGCGATCCCGTCGAGGTCGCGACGGGCGTCCTCGCGAGCGTCCCGTTCGTGGACACCCTCGACGTCACCGGATGGCCGGCCCCGCCCACCCGCTGGGCTGAGCCTGCCGACGCCCCGGCGCTCTGCTGGACGTGGACCCTGGAGGCCACGTCGGTGCACGTCGGGAGCGATGTCCCGGCACCGGCCGGGGCGGTGACCCTCGAGCTGGCGCAGGCCGACGGCCCCGGGGCCCGAGCGGACACGGTGATCCTCGGGCCCGGTGGCGGTGGACCGGTCCGCTCGACCGCACCCGGACAGCCGGCCGGGACCGGCAACCTCTGGCTGATCTCGGCCACCGGGGTCGGCTACGGCGTGGCGGATCCCCGCTCGGCCGAGGCACTCGGTATCACCCGCGCCGAACCCGCCCCGGAAACGGCCCTGCGGCTGCTGCCGACCGGACCGACGCTGGACCTGGCGGCCGCGGCTCGGGTGGTCGACGTCGTGACACCCGCCATCCCCCAAGCCGTGCCGCAGTGATCGCCGCGACGCCGAGCAGGAGGGCCGCGACCGGGACCACTGAGGGCGCCTGATCGGTGCGGGCGGTCGGGTTCGCCCCGGCCCCGGTCAGCTCGGCGGTGGGCCGAGCCGCGGGCTCGGTCGGGTGCTGCGCGGCCGCCGGCACGAGCGGCTCCGCGGTGAGCGCGGCAAGCGGATCGACCACGCCGTGCCCGACGGTGTCGCCGACCCCGGCGGCCGGCCTGCGTGCCGTGGTGACGATCCGGTCGACCACCTGGCGGGCGGTGAACCGCGGGAACCGTTCCCGCACCAGCGCGGCGGTGCCGGCCACCCACGGGGCGGCGAAGCTCGTTCCACCCAGTTCCGGTCGGGTCATGCCGCCGTCGGCCGCCAGCGACCGCAGCCCCGTCCCCGGCGCCGCGATGTCCACCCACGGGCCGGGCAGACTGACCGCCGCCGGCGCCCCGCCCGGCTCCACCGCACCCACGGTGAGCACCTCGTCCGACAAGGCGGGCAGCGGCACCAGCCCGGCATCCCCACAGCCGCCGACACCGATGTTGCCCGCCGCGGCGACGACCACGACGTCGGATGCGGCGGCGTGACGCAGCGCGGCCTGCAATCTCGTCCCGGCCTGTGCCGCCTGGGCCGGGGGCAGGCAGACCGCGCTGGAGATGTTCACGACCGTCGCGCCCCGCCGCACGGCGAGCACGACCGCGTCGGCCAGCGTGTCGGTGTTGCCGCCCGGCTCCGCGGTGCCATCGGCGCCGCGGACGGTGAGGACGGTGCTGGACTGGCGGATCGACAGCACCCGTGCGCCGGGTGCCATCCCGGTGAAGTCGTCGGTGTCGCCGGGCGCGGCGGCGAGCAGCCCGGCGACGGCGGTGCCGTGCCCCTCGCAGTCGTCGAGGCCGTCGCCGCCCAGCAGGTAGTCCCCGACCCCGGTCAGCCGTCCGGCGAGCCGCGGGTGCGGACTGACCCCGGTGTCGATCACGGCGATCCGCTGTCCCTCCCCGGTGGCCAGCCGGTGCACGGCGTCGAGTTGGAGGCCGGCCGCGGCGACGTCCACGCCCGGTTCGGCGTCGCCGGTCCCCGCGGGCGGCGCGCAGCGTTCGGGTACCTGGAGTCCGGCGGTCGGCCCGGGCGCGCGGTCGGCCGGGAGGTCACCGCCGCCCGGTGGGGGAGTCGGCGTGATCGCGAGGGCGAGCGTCACCAGGATCGCCGCACTCACCATCCGCGCACCAGTCCGTAGAGCCCGGCCGCACCCACCGCCAGCGGGATCGCGATGACGACGAGTCCCACCTCCAGCAGGTCCATGGCGCGGCGGGTGACCGGCGACCAGGCGCGCTCGGCGCGGGAGACGATCGTCGCCGTCCCGGCCGCGGCAGCCAGCAGCGCGAACCCGACGGCGCCCCGGACCCCGGGACCGGTGGTGAGCGCGACCGGCGCCAGGGCGCCGAGGGCCGCGGCGGCCCCGCCGAGCTGCAGCGCACGGGCGGGCGCCGGGTCGGCGAAGCCGCGGGACCGCAGCAGCAGCGCCGCGGCGGCCGTCGCCGCGAAGGCCGGGCCGACCCACCCGGGCACCCCGCCGGCCAGCCACGCGCCCACGGCCACCGCCGCGGCGCCGCCACCGACCAGACCGGCGAGGTAGCCACGGGCCAGCTCGGCCCGCTCCGCGAACTCGGCGGGTGGCACCAGCTCCACCCCCCGGTCGGCGGCGACGAGCTCCCTCGCGTCGGTGGGCACCTGCGGTCGCGGTATCGCGGCCAGTCGCAAGGCGCATCCGGGCAGCAGCGGTCCGATCGCCAGCGCTGCCGCGGCCACCCCGCTGCCCACCGCCCCCGCGGCGGCGCCGGTCCAGCGCAGGGCCAGCGCGCCGAGCCCGGCGGCCACCGCCACCACCACCAGACCGACCAGCAGCGGTGTCACCACCCGGACCGCCAGCTGACCGACCGCCGCGACGGTGCCGGTTGCGACGGCGGCCAGGAGCAGGTGGCTGGGTCCCGGCGGTCCGGGCAGCGTCGCCCACCCCGCCGCGGCGGCGAGCGGAACCGCGGCCAGCACCGCGGTGAGCGCGCCGAGCCGGTCGGGAGTGTCCGCCTCGCTGAGCCGGGCCGCGTGCAGAACCGCGGCGACCGCGGCGAACGCGCCGACCACGACCGCGAGCGCGACCAGCCACGGCCCCGCCGCCGACGTGCGGATTCCGGCCAGCATCAGCCCCGAGACACCGGCCAGCACCACCACCGCGGCCGGACCGAGACCGCGCCCGCGGGACGGGCCCGCACCGGTGTGCGCGGCAGCGGTGGCGGCCAGCGCGTCGGCGGGATCGTCGAAGACCGGCGCGGGCGGCGGCGGGACATCCGGGCCGATCCGCAGCAGCTCGCCGTCGAGGATGCCGAGCTGGGCCAGTGAGGCATCGGGCGGCAGGGGGCCGCCCGCCGGGCCGCTGAGCCGCCACGGCACGGGATGCCGTCCGGGTCCGCTGCGCGCGGGCTCGCCGATCAGTTCGAGCACCATCGGCACGAGTTCGGCGAGTGGGACGTCGGCGGGCAGCGCGAGATCCACGCGACTGCGCGGAGCCAGCACGCTGAGCCGACAGAACGTCGGGTTCGACTGCACGGGCGATCCTCAATTGCGCCAAACGGCCCTGGTGGGGCCGCACCGTTGCCTAGTATCGCCACGCCCGGCCCGCCACAAGGGCCGTTCCGGACAACTCGTCGACGACAGCGGGAGGGTTGCGGTGCGCACGGTGGGGGTGACGCGGCCGCGCCGCACACCGCTACCGGTTCCGGGTGGTGAACTGGCGCTGGAGCCGCCGCCGGAGCCCGAGCGCGTCATCCCGGCCGGGGTGCTGAGCCGGCTGCTCCCGGTGGTGATGATCGTGGCCTCGATCGGTTTCATCGCCGTTCTCGGGCCGGGTAACCCGACGTCGTGGCTGTTCGGCGGGATGTTCATGATCTCGACGCTCGGCATGCTGCTCAGCGGCGGCGGCCGCGGTGGCGGGCAGCGCGCCGCCGGGATCGACGAGGACCGCCGCGACTACCTGCGCTACCTCGCCTCGATGCGCCGCCGGGTGCGCGAGATCGCCGAGGCGCAGCGCAGCGCGCTCGAGCACACCCACCCCGATCCCGCGGCGTGGCCCTCGGTGCTCGCCGCGGGCAGGCTGTGGGAACGCCGCGTCACCGACGCCGACTTCGGCCAGCTGCGTATCGGCTGCGGGGCCCAGCGGCTCGCGACCCGGCTGATCGCACCGCAGACCGGCCCGGTCGAGGGGGTCGAGCCGGTCACCGCGCTCGCGCTGCGGCGGTTCCTGACCGGCCATTCCGTGGTGGCCGATCTGCCCGTCGCGGTCTCGGTGCGGCACAGTTCCACGGTCTGGCTGGAGCCCGCCGACCACGACCTGGCCCCGGCCCGGGCGCTGGCCAGGGCGATGGTCGCGCAGTACGCCCTGTGGCACAGCCCGGCCGACGCGCTGCTGGCGGTCGTCGCACCGCCGTCGCTGGCCCCGGAATGGGAGTGGGCGAAATGGCTGCCGCACGTCGCGCACCCCCGGCTGCGCGATGCCATCGGGCCGCTGCGCATGTTCACCGCCGACCCCGATGAGCTGCGCCGCTGGTGGATCACCGAGTTCGCCGGGCGCCCGCCGGGACCCGGCGAGGGCGAACCGCATCTGCTCGTCGTCGTCGACGGACTGACCGCGACACCGGGACCGTGGGCGGGCGTGGCCGGGGTGACCGTGCTGCGCGTCGGTGCCCCGCCCGGACGGCGGGCCGCGCCGTCCGTCGTGCGGCTGGCGGTGGGGCCGGACCGGCTCGGCCGGTTGAACCGCACCGATCCCGCGGACGGCGAGACCGAACCGATCGGCCGACCGGATGCGCTGTCGGTCGCCGAGGCGCGTGCGCTGGCCCGCAGGCTCGCCCGGTTCCGCCCGGCGGGTTTCGCGTCCGACGACGCGGATTCCGTGGACGGTCCCGCCGGGCTGCCCGCTCTGCTCGGGATCGCGGAGCGGCCCGGTCCGGACACCGTCGACGAGCTGCGCGACCGCTGGCGGACGACCGAGGCCGACCGGCTGCGGGTACCGATCGGCGTCGACGAGCGGGGGCAACCCGTGGCCCTGGACCTCAAGGAGTCGGCGCACGGCGGCAGCGGCCCGCACGGGCTGTGCGTCGGCGCGACGGGATCGGGCAAGAGCGAACTGTTGCGGACCCTCGTCCTCGGGCTCGTCGCCACGCATTCGTCGGCCGATCTCAACCTGGTGCTCATCGACTTCAAGGGCGGCGCCACGTTCCTGGGATTCGCCGAGCTGCCCCATGTCTCCGCGGTGATCACCAACCTGGTCGACGAGCTCACCCTCGTCGACCGGATGGCCGACGCGCTGGCCGGGGAGATCACCCGGCGGCAGGAGCTGCTGCGGGCCGCGGGGAACCTCACCGACATCACCGAGTACGCCGCCGCCCGGCGGGCCGGCGCGGACCTGCCGCCGCTACCCGCGCTGCTGGTTGTCGTCGACGAGTTCTCCGAACTGCTCGCCCAACGTCCCGAGCTGATCGACCTGCTCGTCACGATCGGCCGGTTGGGCCGCTCGCTCGGGCTGCACCTGCTGCTCGCCTCGCAACGTCTCGACGAGGGCAGGCTGCGCGGCCTGGAGTCGCATCTGTCCTACCGGATCGCGCTGCGCACGTTCTCCGCCGCGGAGTCGCGCGCGGTGCTCGGCGTGCCCGATGCCCACCAGCTGCCACCCGCGCCGGGCTCGGCGTTCCTGGCCACCGGCACCGGGGAGTTGGTGCGCCTGCGCAGCGCCTATGTCTCCGGTCCGCTCGAGAGCGGGCCGGGGCCGGTTCGGTCCGGACGGCCCGGGGCGTTGCCGTTCCGGGCGGGGCGGGTGCGCTCGTCGTGCGTGACCGGCTCGTCCGCCGCGCCGGACGATGCCGCGCCGGACGATGCCGCGCCGACCGTGCTGGACTCGATGCTGGGTGCGCTGCTGGGCCGCGGTCCGGCCGCGCACCGGGTGTGGCTGCCCCCGCTGCACGTCCCGCCCTCGCTGGATGAGCTGCTCGGCCCGATCGCCCGGACACCCGATCGGGGGCTGAGCGCACGCGGGCCGGTCGGGACGCTCCAGGTGCCGATCGGGTTGATCGACCGGCCCTACCAGCAGCGCCGGGACTCGCTCATCGCGGATCTGTCCGGGGCCGCCGGACACGCCGTCGTCGTCGGGGGTCCGCGCTCGGGCAAGTCGACGGCGCTGCGAACCCTGGTGCTCGGCCTTGCGCTCACCCACACCCCCGCCGAGCTGGGCGTGCACGTGCTCGACTTCGGCGGTGGCGGGTTGGCGGGGCTTGCCGGGCTGCCGCACGTCGGCACCATCGCGGACCGTCAGCAGCCGGACCTCGTGCGGCGCACGCTTGCCGAGGTCAACGCCGCGTTGTCCCGCCGGGAACGGCTGTTCCGGGACGCGGGCCTCGGTGCGGTCGAGGAGTTCCGGGCGCGCCGGGCGCGCGGAGAGTTCGCCGAGGAGCCGGCCACCGATCTGCTCCTCGTGCTCGATGGGTACCTGACGCTTCGTGCGGAGTTCGAGGACCTCGAGGCCAGGCTGCTGCAGCTGGCCACCCAGGGGCTGGCCTACGGCGTGCATGTGGCGCTGTCGGCGAGCCGCTGGACCGAGCTGCGCCCGGCGCTCAAGGACGTGCTCGGCACGCGGCTGGAGCTGCGGCTGGGGGAGCCGTCGGAGTCGGAGTCGGATCGGCGCAAGGCGGCCGGGGTGCCGACCCGGCCCGGGCACGGACTGGCCGCCGACGGCGCCCCGATGGTCCTGGCCGCGCCTCGTTGTGCCGAGCAGGCCGACACCGCGTCGCTGGTCGAGGCCATCGCGAGCGCATGGTCGGGCCCGCCGGTCGCGCCGGTTCGGCTGCTGCCGACCCGGCTGGAGCATTCCGCGCTGCCGCCGGGGGATCCCACGCGGATCCCGCTCGGCGTCGACGAGGAGCAGCTCGCACTCGTCGAGCTCGACTTCACCGCCGAGCCACACCTGCTCTGCTTCGCCGACGCGGAGAGCGGAAAGACCACTCTGCTGCGGCTGCTCGCGCGCGGGATCGTGGACCGGCTCACCCACGAACAGGCCCGGGTCGTGCTGGTCGACTACCGACGCGGGCTGTTCGGGGCCGTCGCACCGTCGCACCTGATCGGCCACGCCAGCACCGCCGACACCGCGGCGGCGGCCATGCGCGAGGTCGCCGAGTCGCTGCGCCGCAGGCTGCCGGGCCCCGAGGTGACCGCCCGACAGCTGCGGGAACGCAGCTGGTGGTCGGGGCCGGAGGTGTTCGTGCTCGTCGACGACTACGACCTGGTCGCCCCGGTCGGGGGCAGCGTGGCCAACCCGCTGTTACCGCTGGTCGAGTTCCTGCCACAGGCCAAGGACGTCGGACTGCACCTGGTGGTGACGCGGCGCTGCGGCGGCGCCGGGCGGGTGATGTTCGATCCCGTGCTCGGCAGGCTGCGCGAGCTCGCCGCCCCAGGTCTGGTGATGAACGGCAGCCCGGACGAGGGCGCCCTGGTCGAGTCGGTGAAGCCGGCGCCGATGCCACCGGGACGGGCCGTCCTCGTCGACCGCAGGCACGGCCCGCGCCGGGTGCAGCTCGCCTGGCTGCCCGAGCCCGTCGACGTGCCGTGAACGGTGCCCCGCGACTGGTCGCGGTCCATCCCGGGACCGGGACGACGCGGGTCGCCGTCACCGATCTCGATGGTGCGCCCCGGCTGCTGGCCGAGCTACCGGGCCACGTCGAGGTCGACGACGCGCTTGCGGCGCTGTTCGCCGACCCCCGGCCCGAGCCGGTGGTCGTGGGTGCGGCGGGGGTGCCCGTCGCCGTCGCGGTCGGCGGTGCGCTGCCGCGGATCGTGGTGGACGCCGGGATCCGCGGCACCGAGGTGACCCGGGTCGGCCCTGACGGGATGGGCCCGACCCGGACCGTCGACGTGGGTGGGGCCCGCTGCGACGCGGTCGTGTGTGAGCTGCTGGGTGGGGTGTCGGCCGCGGCGGCGCGCCGGGCACGCGAGCACCTCTCGCTGCGCAGTGAGGTGATCAGCGAGGAGGGCGGTGCCCGGCTCGACGCCCTCGCGCTGCGCCGGGCGCTCGCCGAACCGCTGTGGCTGATCGTCGATGCCGCCGTCGAGCTCGCCGACGGCGGCATCGCGGAGGTGGTACTCGTCGGCGGGCTGGCCCGCACCCCGCTGCTGGCCGAGTTGTTCGACGCGGCGGGGCTGGGACCGGTGCGGGTGCCACCGCTCCCCGACGCCGCCGCGGTCCTGGGCGCCCTCACCCTTCCCCCCGCGAGTCGCGGTATTTCCGCGTCCGAGTCGGGGGATTCATGCGACCGAGTCGGGGTCTCTGCGCGTCCCCACCTGCTGCCGGTGCCGCCGCGTCCGCACCGCCTCCGGCGCGCCGCGCTGGGCCTCGCGGGCCTCGTCGCGCTGCTGGGTGTGGGCGCGGTGCTGGCCCCCGACCGGCATCGCGCGAACGCCGCGGGCGAGCTCGTCCAGTACGGCTACCGGCTGGCGCGGCCCGCAGGGTGGGCGCACACCGGCGGACTCCCCGAACGCCGCCGTACGGTGCTCACCCCGGCCAGGGCGCCCGCCGGCAACGAGCTGGTCTCGATCGAGCTGAGCGAGCTGGGCTACGACACCGCCGCCGAGCCCGCCCGCGCCCGCGCCGAGCTGCGGTCGGCCTTCGACGCCGCGGTGGCCGGCGGGGAGCGGCTCACCGGATTCGACCCGGACGACCGCTACGCCGGCCGCGCGGTCGCCGTCTACCGGCAGGACCTGGCGGACACGGTCGTCGACTGGTACGTCGTCTTCGACGGTGGCGCGCAGCTCAGCGTCGGGTGCCGGCACACACCGTCGGGTGCGGCCGCGGTCGATGCGGCGTGCGCGACCGTCGTCGCCTCGGTCCGGCGGGCGTGAAGCGCGGCGGGCGGCGCTGCACCGCGGGAACCGGGGCGGACCACGGTGTCGCGATCCGGTGGGGTGACCAGCGTGCCCCGATCGCCCGGCGTCTGATCGACGAGGTGCCGAACCAGCCCGTCGTCCGCGCCACCGACCAGCCGACGGGCTCCTTCGGTAGCGGTTTCTCGATTGCGAACCCGATCCTTCGAATCGCCCCGTCTGCGGCCTTGTCCTGCGACGGTGTCCCCGCTCGCGACACCGACACGCTGACATGAGGGGTTGATCGGTATGGCAGGTGGCTTCGGGACGACCACCGAGGAGATGGCCCGGGCGGGCCGGCATGTGCTGGAGGTGAACGACGCCGTGCAGTCCGAGCTGTCGGTGCTGCGCGGCAGGCTCGCTCCGCTCGCGGGAGCCTGGCGCGGCGACGCGGCGGCCGCGTTCACCTCGCTGATGGCCCGCTGGGACGCCGACGCGCGATCGCTCAACGAGGCGCTTCGCGGGATCGGCGACGCGATCAACGGATCGGCGCAGGACTACCAGCGCCAGGAGGACGAGCAGGCCGGCTGCCTCTCGTCGATCCGGTCGGCACTGGGCTGAGGACGGCGGAGAACATGTCCGAGATCAAGGTCACCTTCGGCGAGCTGGCGTCGGCGCAGAGCACTGTCGCAACGACGGCCCAGCGCATCTTCGGTCAGCTCGACGATCTCAAGCGTTTCCTGGCACCGCTCGCCGCGACCTGGGAGGGACAGGCCGCGACCGACTATCAGGCGCGTCAGCGGCAGTGGGACTCCGCGGCGAACGACCTGGCGTCCGTGCTGTCCCGGATCGGTGTCGCGTTGGGCGCCGCGAACGAGAACTACCAGCAGGTCGAACAGACGAACGCGCGCCGCTGGCAGTGATGGACGGCGTCGAGGGGACCTGTCCGGGGGTCGCTTTGACCCGCATTCGGGGGGGCAGGTACCCTCGACTCTCGATGTGCGGCGGGTGAGCTGCGGCTGTCCACGGATGGCGCGCTGACCTTCCGGCCGTTCCGATGCGGTCGGCCGCACCCGTGCGACGACAGGCATCCCGAGCCGAGAACGACGAGGTAGGTCCGTGCCCACGTACAGCCCCAAACCCGGCGATATCACCCGCGCCTGGCACGTGATCGACGCCACCGATGTGGTGCTCGGCCGGCTGGCCTCGCATGCCGCGACGCTGCTGCGCGGCAAGCACAAGCCGACCTACGCCCCGCACGTGGACACCGGTGACTTCGTCGTGATCGTGAACGCCGAGAAGATCGCGGTGTCCGGTAACAAGCGCGAGAACAAGTTCGTCTACCGCCATTCGGGCTACCCCGGTGGTCTTCGGCGGCGCTCGGTCGGCGAGATGATCGAGAAGCACCCGGACCGGCTCGTCGAGAAGGCGATCAAGGGCATGCTGCCCAAGAACCGGCTCGGTCGTGCGATGGCGAAGAAGCTGAAGGTCTACGCCGGGCCGACGCACCCGCACGCTGCGCAGAAGCCGCAGGCCTTCGAGATCACCCAGGTCGCGCAGTGACGACCGCCGACCCGAGCAACGAAGAGGGACAGCACGTGACCACCCCTGAGCCCGAGGCCGACGGCGACGTCGTCGCGGCCGAGGCCGTCGACACCGAGGCCGTGGAGTCCTACGAGTACCCGGCCGACGACGCGTTCGTCACCGAGACCCCGAGCGTCCTGCCGGACCGGCCCATCCAGACCGTCGGTCGGCGCAAGGAGGCCGTGGTCCGGGTTCGGCTGGTCCCCGGTTCCGGGGCCTTCACGCTCAACGGCAAGTCGCTGGAGGCCTACTTCCCGAACAAGCTGCACCAGCAGCTCGTCCGGGAGCCCTTGGTCACCGTCGAGAAGACCGAGCGGTACGACGTCTTCGCCAACCTCACCGGTGGCGGAACGTCCGGTCAGGCCGGGGCGCTGCGCCTGGCGATCGCCCGCGCGCTGGTCGAAGCCGACGCGGAGGACCGGCCGCCGCTCAAGCGCGCAGGCTTCCTGACCAGGGACGCCCGTGTCACCGAGCGGAAGAAGTACGGCCTGAAGAAGGCCCGTAAGGCTCCCCAGTACAGCAAGCGCTGACCCGCACCGGATGCGTCGCCTCTTCGGAACCGACGGCGTCCGGGGCCTGGCCAATGGCGAGCTCCTCACGCCGGAGCTCGCCCTGGCCGTTGCGGCCTCCGCCGCCCGGGTCCTGGTCGAGCACGATCCGTCGCGCCGCCCTGTCGCCGTCGTGGGACGCGACCCGCGGGCCAGCGGTGAGATGCTGGAGGCCGCGGTGGTCGCCGGCCTCACCTCCGCAGGCGCGGATGCCGTCCGCGTCGGGGTGCTGCCCACCCCGGCGGTCGCCTTCCTCGTGGCCGATCTGGGTGCCGACCTCGGTGTGATGATCTCTGCCTCGCACAACCCGATGCCGGACAACGGGATCAAGCTGTTCGCGGCGGGTGGGCACAAGCTGCCCGACGATGTCGAGCTGGCCATCGAGGACGGGCTCGAACCACCGGCCATACGGCCGACCGGGTCCGCGGTCGGCCGGGTCCGCGACCTCCCCGACGCCGTCGATCGCTATATCGCCCATCTCCTGACGAGCACGCCGCAGCCGCTCGCGGGGCTTCGGGTGGTCGTCGACTGTGCCCACGGCGCGGCGTCCACCGTTGCGCCGGCCTGCTACGCCAAGGCGGGTGCCGAGGTCGTCGCGCTGCATGCGACGCCGAACGGGATCAACATCAACGACGGGGTCGGTTCGGCGCATCTCGGGCCGCTGCGCAAGGCCGTCGTCGTGCACGGCGCGGACCTGGGCATCGCGCACGACGGGGACGCCGACCGGTGCCTGGCTGTCGATGCCGCCGGCAACGAGATCGACGGCGACCGGATCATGGCGATTCTCGCCCTGGCCATGCGCGAGGCGGGCGAGCTCGCGGCGGACACCCTCGTCGCGACGGTCATGAGCAACCTCGGCCTGCACCTGGCCATGCGCGACGCCGGGATCGCGGTACGCACCACCGCCGTCGGGGACCGGTATGTGCTCGAGGAACTGCGGGCGGGCGGATACAGCCTGGGCGGTGAGCAGTCCGGGCACGTCGTGCTGCCGACGTACGCCACCACCGGGGACGGCCTGCTCACCGCGCTTCGGCTGATGGCGCGGATGGCGCGAACCCGCTCCTCGTTGGCCGAGCTCGCCGCGGTGGTCAAGCCGTTGCCGCAGGTGCTGCGCAACGTGCAGGTCGTCGACAAGGTCGCCGCCGTGGCCTCGGACGCCGTCCGGGCGGCGGTCGCGGCCGCGGAGGCGGAGCTGGGCGATACCGGCCGGGTGTTGTTGCGTCCGTCGGGCACCGAGCAGTTGGTGCGCGTGATGGTCGAGGCGGCGACGGCCGAGCAGGCCGAGCGCACCGCCGCGCGACTGTCCGAGATCGTCGCCGCCACCCGCTGACCCCCTCCCCGCGAGTCGGGGTATTCCCGTGCGCGAGTCGCGGTGTTTCCGCGACCGAGTTGCGAGGACCGGGGTTGCGAGGACCGGGCTGGTGACTTGACCGGAACCACCCCACGAACCGCGCCGGGTGCGCCAGGCTTGGCCCATGCCACCGGACATCCATCTCGATGGCGACCGGCTGCGGGCGCACGCGTCTCGGGTGGCCGCGCTCGCGGAGCGGCTGCTGACACATCCCGCGCCGGAGGCCGCGCACACGCTGGCCCGTTCCGGGAATGTGACTGCCGCGGCGCTCGTGGCCGACGTCGATCGGCTGACGGCGACGCTTGAGCGAGCCGCGCACCACCTCATCGAACTCGGTTGTGCCCTGTGCATCGCCGCCACCGACGCGCAGGCGCTGGATCAGGGGATTCGAGACCAGGTGCTTCGCGCGGGATGGGAGTCGAGCCCGTGAGCGTCCCGCAGGACGAACCGGCGGCGATGCTCGCGGCGTTCGAACAGGTCGAGGAGTGGCTGGACGATCTCGTTGATCTTCTCGACGACGGGATGCGGGAGATCCGGCGGTTGCTGACCGCCGTTGCCGAGGACTGGCCGGACGCGCGGGGCCGTGAGTGGTGTTCCCAGGCCGATCATCTACATCGAGGGCTCGAACGGGAGTGGGATCTCGGCCTGGAGCTGTCGCGGGCGGTCGGCCGGATGGCCGACGAGATCGGCGCAGCGGTGGCACAGGCGCAGGCCGAGACGCGGCCGGGGCAGCCGGAGGGGATTCGGCTCGGCGGGACCGAGGGGAGCCGAGTGGGCGACCGCTCCGGGGTGTGGATCGCGACGCTGCCCGATCCTGACGCGCCGGCCCGTTGAGACCGTCGCCGCGAGACCGGATCGCGGAAATACCCCGACTCGCGCACGGAAATACCCCGACTCGCGGGGGGGGGGAGGGTGGTGGGGACTAGCGCTCGCGGGTGGTGAGCTCGGTGCCGGGGACCTTGCCGTTGACCAGCTCGTCGACCCGATCCTCACCGCAGAGGTGATGGAGCAGGAACGCGGTGACGAGCGCCCGGGTGATCCGCCGGCTGCGCTCGTCCCGCTTGGTCGCCAGCAGCAGGTCGCTCCAGTGCCCGCCCTCGAGGAACGCGGTGTGGCCCGCCTTGGGCAGCGTCCGTACCCACACCTTTCCGCCCGCCGCGAGCGAGATCGCCTCGGCGTGCCCGGCCGGCGGGGCCACCGTGTCGCGGCCCGCCACGACGTGCAGCGTCGGCACCGTGACGGCGCGGGCGGCGTCGACCGCGGACGGCCGCGTCTGCGCCGGGGCGAGCGTGACGACGGCCGCGACCCGCGGGTGCGCGGCGGCGGCCACCAGCGCCGCACCGGCGCCGATGCCGTGCCCGGCCAGCGCCATGCGGCGCGAGTCGACGCTGATCTTCCCCTCGCCCAACCGGACTCCCGCGCAGGTGTCCAGGGCGGTCCGCAGGTCGGCGGAGAACCTCGCGACGCTCGGCAGCGGCCCGCGGTGACTCGCCGGGGCGGCCACGACGAAGCCCCAGGAGGCGAGGTGGCGGAGCAGTTCGCCGTAGCGGGCGGGCGGCTGCAACCAGTCGTGCCCGAACGCCACCGCGGGCAGTCCGAGCCCCTCGGCGGGCGCGTACACGACGCCGGGCACCCCGACCAGCCCGAGATCTCCGCGCAGCACGATGTTCGGGCCGGGACGCGAGAGCTGCGCGAGGGCGTCCTTGGTCTTGCGCACCGGCTCCGGCCGGGTGAAAGTGCTGGTCCGGGTCACAACGCAGCACCGTACCGCCGACGATCACGCCCCGCCTACTCTGGGCGCCATGTGCGGCATAGTCGGATACGTCGGTCACCGCCCAGCGCTGGAGGTCGTCCTGGCCGGTCTGCGCCGGCTCGAGTACCGCGGGTACGACTCGGCCGGCGTCGCCGTGCTGAACGGCCGCGGCGAGCTGGCCGTCGAGCGCAAGGCCGGACCGCTGGGCAACCTCGAGGCCCGGTTGGACGAGGTGGGCCGCGAGCGGCTGACCGGCACGACCGGCATGGGACATACCCGCTGGGCCACGCATGGTGCCCCGACCGATCGCAACGCCCATCCGCATCGCAGCGTCGCCGGAGACGTTGCCGTGGTGCACAACGGGATCGTCGAGAACTACCTGCCGTTGCGCAGCGAGATCGAGGCCGCAGGGATCGAGCTGACCAGCGCCACGGACACCGAAGCGGTCGCGCATCTGGTCGCGCTGGCGTACGCGAACGGTCCGACCGAGGGCGATCTGGAGGCCACCGTGCGCGTCATCGCGCGCCGGTTGGAGGGCGCGTTCACGCTGCTGATCACGCACGCCGAGCACCCCGGCACGATCGTGGCCGCGCGCCGCTCCTCGCCGTTGGTACTGGGCCTCGGGACGGGCGAGACCTTCCTGGCCTCCGACGTCGCCGCGTTCATCGAGTTCACCCGCTCGGCCGTCGAACTGGGCCAGGACCAGATCGTCACGATCACCCCGGGCGGCTACTCGGTCACCGACTTCGACGGCAACCCGGTCGAGCCGACCCCGTTCGAGGTGACCTGGGACCTCGCGGCCGCCGAAAAGGGCGGGCACGACTACTTCATGCTCAAGGAGATCGAGGAGCAGCCTGCCGCGGTCGCGAACACGCTGCGCGGGCACTTCGTGAACCACCGGATCGTCCTGGACGAGCAGCGGTTGTCCGATCAGGATCTGCGCGACGTCGACAAGGTCTTCGTCGTCGCCTGCGGGACGGCCTACCATTCCGGGCTGCTGGCCAAGTACGCGATCGAGCACTGGACCCGGCTCCCCGTCGAGGTCGAGCTCGCCAGCGAGTTCCGCTACCGCGATCCCGTGCTGGACCGCTGCACGCTCGTCGTCGCGATCTCCCAGTCCGGCGAGACGGCCGACACCCTGGAGGCGATCCGGCACGCCAAGGACCAGAAGGCCAGGGTGCTCGCGATCTGCAACACCAACGGCGCGCAGATCCCCCGCGAGTCCGACGCGGTCATCTACACCCACGCGGGCCCCGAGATCGGGGTCGCCGCCACGAAGACCTTCACCGCTCAGATCGCCGCGAACTACCTCGTCGGCCTCGCGCTCGCCCAGGCTCGGGGCACCAAGTACCCCGACGAGGTGGCCCGCGAGTTCCGCGAGCTGGAGGCCATGCCCGCCGCGGTCGCCCGCACCCTGGACAGCCTGGAGCAGGCCCGCACCCTCGGCGGCGAGCTCGCCGACTCCAAGGCCGTGCTGTTCCTCGGGCGTCACGTCGGCTACCCGGTGGCGCTGGAGGGCGCGCTCAAGCTCAAGGAACTCGCGTACATGCACGCCGAGGCGTTCGCGGCCGGTGAGCTCAAGCACGGCCCGATCGCCCTGATCGAGGACGGCCTGCCGGTCATCGTCGTGATGCCCTCGCCGAAGGGGCGGGCCGTGCTGCACGCCAAGTTGCTGAGCAACATCCAGGAGATCCGGGCCCGCGGCGCGCACACGGTCGTCATCGCCGAGGAGGGTGACGAGACGGTGCGGCCGTTCGCGACGAACCTGTTCGAGGTGCCCGCCGTACCGACGCTCCTGCAGCCGCTGGTGTCGACGATCCCGCTGCAGGTGATCGCCGCGGAGATCGCCAGGGCCCGCGGGTACGACGTGGACCGGCCCCGCAATCTGGCGAAGTCCGTCACGGTGGAGTAGGCCGGTCCCGCTAGCGTCGGGGTTGTGAAGGGCGTATGGACCACCCGGCAGATCCGCGAGGCGGAAAGCGTGCTGCTCGGCCGCATGCCCGAGGGCGCGCTGATGCGGCGCGCGGCGTTCGGCCTCGAGGTGGTCGTTCGCCGGATGCTGGCCGGACGAACCGCCGGGATCTGCGGGCGGCGCGTGGTGCTGCTGGTCGGGGCGGGCAACAACGGGGGTGACGCACTGTGGGCCGGCGCGGGGCTGCGCCGGCGCGGGGCGGGCGTCACCGCGGTGCTGCTCAGCCCGGACCAGACACATCCGGCCGGTCTCGGGGCGCTGCGCCGCGCCGGGGGCCGGGTGCTCACGGCCGACGACGCCGCCGCGCGGCGAGCTGTGGCCGGGGCCCACGTCGTGGTCGACGGGATCGTCGGCATCGCGGGACGGGGTCCGCTGCGCCCGGCCGCCGCGGTCCTCGTGGCGGCCGCCGAGGAGGCCGGGGTGCCGGTCGTGGCGGTCGACCTGCCCAGCGGCGTCGATCCCGACACCGGCGCGGCCGACGGGCCCGCGGTCGCGGCCGCCCGGACCGTCACGTTCGGCGGACTCAAGCCGGTGCACGTGCTGGCGGCACCCCGGTGCGGCCCGGTGGACCTGGTCGACATCGGGCTCGGCCCACTGCTCCCCGCCCCGCACGCGCAGGTGCTCGACGGCGCGGACGTCGCGGCCGACTGGCCGCTTCCCGGTCCGGCCGACGACAAGTACACCCAGGGCGTGGCCGGCGTCGCGGCCGGGTCGGCGGTCTACCCGGGCGCGGCCGTGCTCACCACCGGCGCCGCCGTGCTGGCCACCAGCGGGATGGTCCGCTATGCCGGTCCCGCCGCCCATGAGGTGCGGGCCCGCTGGCCCGAGGTCGTGGCGTCCGACACTCTGGAGACGGCCGGTCAGACCCAGTCCTGGGCGGTGGGGCCGGGGATCGGTCTCGACCCGGCCGCGCGTGCAACGCTGGGCACGGTGCTCGACCGCGGCGTCCCACTGTGCATCGATGCGGACGCGATCACGTTGCTGTCCCGGCACGAGGACCTCCGCCGTGCCGTGCGGGGCAGGCCGGTGCTGCTCACCCCGCACGCCGGGGAGTTCGCGCGGCTGTGCGGCGACGTCGGGACCGACCGGATCGCGGCCGTTCGCCGCGCGGCCGCCGACCTGGATGTCACGGTGCTGCTCAAGGGCAATGCGACGGTCGTCGCGGCGCCGGACGGGCGGGTGCTGGTGCATGCCTCGCCGGAGTCGTGGGCGGCGACGGCCGGATCCGGTGACGTGTTGTCCGGGATCGTCGGTGCCCTGCTCGCCGCCGGCCGGGAGCCGTGCTGGGCGGGCGCCGCGGCGACGTTCCTGCACGGCAGGGCCGCGGTGCTGGCCGCCCGGGGCGCCCCGGCGCCCGCGTCGATGATCCAGGAGGCGATCCCGGCGGCGATCCGGGCGCTACGGGGTGCCGAGTGCCGGCGGGCCGGGTGATCCGTCTCGGGTCGGCCGCGCACCGACAGTCTGTCGGGGCCGGATGCGATGATGCGGACGTGGCAGATCCAGGAACCTCCGCCCCGGGACCGCGCGCCGAGGCCGTGATCGATCTTGCCGCGATCCAGCACAACGTCGGCCTCCTGGCACGCATGGCGGCAGCGTCGGGCGCGCAGACGATGGCCGTGGTCAAGGCCGATGGTTACGGCCACGGTGCGGTGCCCGTCGCCCGCGCCGCGCTGGCGGCGGGAGCGAGCTGGCTGGGCGTGTGCACCCTCGACGAGGCCATGGTGCTGCGCTCGGCCGGTATCACCGCGCCGGTGCTGTCGTGGCTGCACCTGCCCGACGAGGACTTCGCGCCCGCAGTGGGCGCCGATGTCGACCTCTCGGTCTCCTCGCGTGCGCATCTGGCCGCGGTGCTCGACGGGGCGCGCAGGGCGGGCCGCCCGGCCAGGGTGCACCTCAAGATCGATACCGGGCTGAGCCGCAACGGGGCGCAGCCCGCGGACTGGCCCGATCTCGTCGACGACGCCACGAAGGCGGCGGCCGATGGCGTCTGCGAGGTCGTGGCCGTGTGGTCACATCTCGCGCACGCCGACGCCCCGCACCATCCGGTGATCGACCGGCAGGCCGAACGGCTGAACGCGGCCTGGCAGGCCGTCTGCGACCGTGGTCTGCATCCGATCCGGCACCTGGCCAACTCCGCGGCCACGATGACCCGGCCCGACCTGCACTTCGACCTGGTGCGCCCGGGTATCGCCGTCTACGGCCTCGACCCGCTCGACCGACCCGTCGGCGACACGTCGCTGCGCCCGGCGATGACGCTGCGGGGGCGGGTGGTGCTGGTCAAACGGGTGCCGGCGGGCGAGGGAGTGTCATACGGGCACGAATGGACCACCCCGCGCGAGACCACGCTGGCGCTGATCCCGCTGGGCTATGCCGATGGGGTGCCGCGCAGGCTCAACCGGGCGGGCCGGATGCGGGTATGGCTGGCCGGACGGTCGCGGCCGGTCGTCGGCCGGGTGTGCATGGACCAGATCGTCGTGGACTGCGGGGACGATCCGGTGACCGAGGGGCAGACCGCGGTGCTCTTCGGAACCGGCGATGGTGGCTCCCCGACCGCGAAGGAGTGGGCCGACGAGGTCGGCACCATCCACTACGAGATCGTCACGGGCGTGCGCGGGCGGGTACGCCGGACGGTCGTCGACGGGCCGGGCCCCCGGTGAGACGCGCGGTATGGCAGGGGCTCGGCATGGCGAGCGGGGCCGCCGGTGCGGCGTTCGGGATCGGTATGGCGGCGCATCGGCGCTCCCGGCACGCGGCGGAGCGGCACCGGCTCGCCGCTGAACTGTCCGGTCGGACGGTCCTCGGTGCGCTGCCGCCGGGGGAGGACTGTTCGGTCATCGCCGACGACGGGGTCCGGCTCGCCTGCGAAGAGATCATGCCGGTCGGTGGGCGACGGCCGGTGCTGACCGTCGTGCTCGTCCACGGTTTCGCGCTCGACCGGCGAACCTGGCTGCTCCAGCGCCGGGCGCTGGCCGAACTCGCCGACCCGGCCGTTCGGCTGGTGCTGTACGACCAGCGCAGCCACGGGCGTTCCGAGCGTGCGTCCCGGGAAAGCTGCACGCTGGAGCAGTTGGGCCACGACCTCGACGCCGTCATCCGTGCGATGGCCCCGGACGGTCCGCTGGTTCTGGTCGGACATTCGATGGGCGGGATGGCGCTCATGGCGTTCGCGGAGCAGCATCCGCACATCGTCACCGAGCGGGTGGCCGGCATGGCCTTCATCTCGACCTCGGCCGGGGAGATCGCGAGCCAGGGGCTTCCCGGGACCCTGCTGTCCCGGCACAACCCGTTGACCCGGGGCATCGGGTTGCTGGCCCGGGCGCAGCCTCAGCTCGTCGAGGGCGTTCGCCGGGTGGCCGGCGAGCTGATCTGGACGGTCACCCGCAGCCTCGCCTACGCCGACCGCCAGATCGATCCAGCTCTGGTCGACCTCGTCGACGAGATGATCCGCAGCAACGCGGTCGATGCGCTGACCGATTTCGTCGACACCCTGGGCAGCCACAACCGGATCGCGGCGCTGCCTGCGCTGGCCGGTTCGGAGGTGCTCGTCGCGGCCGGCACCGCCGACCGCGTCATCCCGTTCAGCCACAGTCTTCGGATCGCCGCCGAGCTGCCCGACGCGAAGCTGCTGCAGTTACTCGAGACCGGGCATATGCCGATGCTGGAGCGGCCCACGCTGATCGACGAGGCCCTGGCCGAACTGATCATCCGTAGCGCCGGGCGGACCCGGCCCGGTACCCGGCTGCGCCGGCTGCGGTGGCGAGCATGAGCGACATCGTCCTGCGCTGGAACGCCGAGATCGAGCTGCCCGAGGCAGCCGACACCGAGGCGCTCGGGGTCGCGCTGGCCGCGCAGGTGCGGGCGGGAGATCTGGTCGTGCTGTCGGGGCCACTGGGAGCGGGCAAGACGGTGCTGGTCCGTGGCCTGGCGCGGGGACTGGGGGTCACCGGGCCGGTCACGTCGCCCACGTTCGTCATCGCCCGGGAGCATCGGCCGGCGCCGGGCGGCGCGGGAGTGCCGCTGGTGCATGTCGACGCCTACCGACTCGGGGGGCCGGACGAACTGGACGACCTCGACCTCGACACCGACCTGTCCGATGCCGTCGTCGCGGTCGAGTGGGGGGAGGGGGTCGCCGAACGGCTCGCCGAACGGCATGTGCTGGTGCGGCTGTGGCGCCGCCCCGACGATGTGCGCGTCGCGTCCGTGGAACGCGTGGGAGCGGCGTGATCGAGGCGGGGTGCGGCCGGTCGCGCCCCGGCCGGCCCTCGTAGGCTCTGTGCTGTGCTCGTGCTCGCCGTGGACACCGCGACATCCGCCGTGACCGCTGGGGTCGTGGAGCTGGCATCGGGACCCGCGAATCCGGTGCGGACGCGCGCGGCTCGGGTCGCGTACGGCGCCCGCAGTCACGGTGAGCTGCTCATGCCCGCCGTCCTCGACGCGTGCGCGGCGGCGGATACGCCGCTGCGTGACCTCGATGCGATCGTCGTCGGCACCGGCCCGGGCCCGTTCACCGGACTGCGTGTCGGCATGGTCACCGCGTTCGCGCTCGCCGATGCTCTCGACGTTCCGGTGCACGGCGTCTGTTCCCTCGACGCGATCGCGGCCGACGCCGCTGCGGCGCCCGGCGGGCGTTTCCTCGTGGTCACCGATGCCCGGCGCCGCGAGGTCTACTGGGCCGCCTACGACGAGCAGGGCGGTCGGCTCAGCGGTCCGCACGTCGAGGCACCGGCCGCGCTGGCCGAGCGGCTGAGCGCGCTGAAGGCGGTGGCGGCGGCGGGTGGATCGGCCGGGCTGACCGGGCTGCCGGTGCTGGAACCGGCCTCACCGAGCCCAGGGGGCCTGGTGACGGTCGCCGCCGACGCGGTGCGCACGGGCCGTTCCGACGGGCCGCCGCAACCGCTCTACCTGCGCAGGCCGGACGCGGTCGCCGCCGGGACGCGGAAGCGGGTGAGCGCGCCGTGACCTCCGAGTCCGACCTGCGCGGATTCACCATCGGCCCGCTCTACCGCGCCGATGCCGAGCGGTGCGCCGAGTTGGAGCATGTGCTCTTCCCTGGTGACGACCCGTGGAGTGCCCAGGCGTTTCGCGCCGAGGTCGGCGCCGGCCACCACTACCTCGCCGCGCGCGACGACCAGCGGCTCATCGGGTATGCCGGGCTCGCGTTCGTCGCGGCACCGCCCCGCGCCGAGGCGGAGATCCATACGATCGGGGTCGACCCCGTCCACCAGCGGCGCGGGATCGGCCGCGCGCTGCTGCGGGCGCTGCTCGAGCCGGCCGACGCCGTTGGCGCAACGGTGTTCCTCGAGGTGCGGACCGACAACGCGGCCGCCCGCGCACTGTATGAGGCCGAGGGCTTCATCGTTGTCGGACTGCGCAAGCGCTACTACCGGCCGAGCGGGACGGACGCCTACACGATGCGAAGGGACCCGCGGTGAGCGGCCTTGTGCTGGGTATCGAGACGTCGTGCGACGAGACTGGCGTCGGTCTGGTGCGTATCGACGGCGGCGGTCACGTGACGCTGCTCGCCAACGAGATCGCCTCCAGTGTGGACGAGCACGCCCGGTTCGGTGGGGTCGTGCCGGAGGTGGCGTCGCGGGCGCATCTGCAGGCGATGGTCCCGGCGGTGCGTCGGGCGATGGCGACGGCGGGGGTGCGGCCGCACGATGTCGATGCGGTGGCCGTCACCGCCGGGCCGGGACTGGCCGGGGCGCTGCTGGTCGGCGTCGCGGCGGCCAAGGCGTATGCGGCGGCCTGGGATGTGCCGCTCTACGGGGTCAACCACCTGACCGCGCACGTCGCCGTCGACACCGTGCAGCACGGCCCATTACCCCCCGCCCTGGCTCTGCTGGTCTCCGGAGGGCATTCCAACCTGCTCGACGTGCCCGACCTCGCCGGCCCCATCACCTCCATCGGCGCCACGATCGACGATGCCGCAGGCGAGGCGTTCGACAAGGTCGCCCGGCTGCTCGGGCTGCCCTTTCCCGGCGGCCCGCATATCGACCGGGTGGCCCGCGACGGGGACGAGGCCGCGATCGCCTTCCCCCGCGGACTGACCGGCCCCAGGGACGCGCCGTTCGACTTCTCGTTCTCGGGGTTGAAGACCGCCGTCGCCCGTCATGTCGAGGCTCTCGAGCACGCCGGAACGCCGATCCCGGTGGCCGACGTCGCGGCGAGCTTTCAGGAGGCCGTCGTCGATGTGCTCACCGCGAAGGCCGTCCGGGCGGCGAGGGAGCGAGGGATGGACACGCTGCTGCTGGGCGGTGGGGTGGCGGCCAACTCGCGGCTACGCGAGCTGGCTCAGGAGCGCTGCGATGCGGCCGGGCTGGTGCTGCGGGTGCCGAGGCCCGCGCTGTGCACCGACAACGGTGCGATGGTCGCAGCACTCGGCGCCCATCTGCTTGCTGCGGGGACCAAGCCTTCCGACCTCGACCTCGCCTGTGAGTGCGTAACAGTGTTCTAACGCTGTGCGGCACTCACCGGAAATACCCCGACTCGCGCGCGGAAATACCCCGACTCGCGCGCGGAAATACCCCGACTCGCGGGGGTCGACTCCCACGTTGAACGGTTGGCACTCTCATGGGTAGAGTGCCAATCGCACAGTTCCGGTCGGGTCCTCGACACCCGCGACGGCGGGGCCCTGGTCGGCTGTCAGTTGCCAATGACGAGCAGGTAAGCACCCCAGGAAGGGGAGGTCATCCAGTGGCGAACCTCAAGCCGCTCGAGGACAAGATCGTCGTCCAGGCCAGCGAGGCGGAGACCACCACCGCCTCCGGCATCGTCATCCCGGACACGGCGAAGGAGAAGCCCCAGGAGGGCAAGGTACTCGCCGTTGGCCCGGGGCGGATCGACGACAACGGGAACCGCGTCCCGCTGGACGTGAAGGTCGGTGACGTCGTCATCTACTCGAAGTACGGTGGCACCGAGGTCAAGTACAACGGCGAGGAGTACCTCATCCTGTCCGCTCGCGACGTTCTCGCCGTCGTCAACTGACACGCTCGGCTGATCGCAGCCAAACCCGCGCCGCCCCGGCCGTCCGTCGACCCACGGGCAGCCGGGGCGGCGTCGTGTGGCCGGTGCCCCGACACCGAGTGCGCTGTCGATCTGGCTCGTAGCTCTGACCTCGTAGCTCTGACCTCATAGATCTGACCTCACAGATCTGATGCTGTAGATCCTGGAGAGAGGCGAACATGCCGAAGCAGATCAGCTTCGACGAGACGGCGCGCCGGGCGCTGGAGCGCGGGGTGAACCAGCTCGCCGACGCGGTGAAGGTCACCCTGGGTCCACGCGGCCGGAACGTCGTGCTGGACAAGAAGTTCGGCGGTCCGACGGTGACCAACGACGGCGTCACCATCGCCCGTGACATCGATCTGGACGACCCATTCGAGAACCTGGGCGCCCAGCTGGTCAAGACCGTCGCCACCAAGACCAACGACGTCGCGGGTGACGGCACCACCACCGCCACCGTGCTGGCTCAGGCGCTGGTCCGCGAGGGCCTGCGCAATGTGGCTGCCGGCGCCAATCCGGCCGGGTTGGGCCGGGGGATCGCCGCGGCGGCGGAGAAGGTCGCCGAGGCGCTCGCGGAGAAGGCCATTCCGGTCGACGGTTCCGCGCGGATCGCGCAGGTCGGCGCGATCGCCTCCCGCGAGGAGACGATCGGGCAGCTCATCAGCGAGGCCCTCGAGCAGGTCGGTTCCGACGGCGTCATCACCGTCGAGGAAGGCTCCACGCTCGCGACCGAGCTGGAGCTGACCGAGGGCCTGCAGTTCGACAAGGGCTACCTCTCGCCCTACTTCGTGACCGATGCGGAGTCGATGGAGGCGGTGCTGGAGGACGCCTACGTCCTGCTGCACCGCGAGAAGATCAGCGCCATCGCGGACCTGCTCCCGCTGCTGGAGAAGGTCCTTGCCGACGGCAAGCCGCTGCTGATCGTGGCCGAGGACATCGAGGGTGAGGCGCTGTCCACCCTCGTGGTCAACTCGATCCGCAAGACCATCAAGGTCGCCGCGGTGAAGTCGCCGTTCTTCGGCGACCGGCGCAAGGCGTTCATGGAGGACCTCGCGATCGCCACCGGCGGCCAGGTCATCAACCCCGAGGTCGGCCTGAAGCTGTCCGAGGCGGGTCTGGACCTGCTGGGCAAGGTTCGCCGCGCGGTCATCACCAAGGACACCACGACCCTGGTCGAGGGCGCGGGCGGCAAGGACGCGACCGACGGCCGGATCGCGCAGCTCAAGCGGGAGATCGAGGAGAGCGACTCCGACTGGGATCGGGAGAAGCTGCAGGAGCGCCTGGCCAAGCTGGCCGGGGGCGTCGCGGTCATCAAGGTCGGCGCCGCCACCGAGATCGAGCTCAAGGAGCGTAAGCACCGCATCGAGGACGCGGTCTCGGCAACCCGGGCGGCAGTGGAGGAGGGCATCGTCCCCGGCGGCGGCTCGGCGCTGATCCACGCAGCCGCCGCGCTGACCGACAACCTCGGCCTGACCGGTGACGAGGCGACCGGCGTCGCCATCGTGCGCCGCGCGCTGTCGGCTCCGCTGTTCTGGATCGCCGCGAACGGCGGTCTGGAGGGTGCCGTCGTGACGGCCAAGGTCGCCGACCAGGAATGGGGTCACGGCTTCAACGCCCAGACCCTGGAGTACTCCGACCTGGTCGCCGACGGCATCATCGACCCGGTCAAGGTCACCCGCTCCGCGGTGGTCAACGCGGCGTCGATCGCCCGGATGGTGCTCACCACCGAGAGCGCGGTCGTCGACAAGCCTGAGCCGCCGGCACCCGCGCCCGCCGGTGGCCACGGCCACGGGCACGGCCACGGGCACTGACCGCCGGCCCGCCCTTTTGTCTCGTTCGGGGCCCGATCACCGGGGGAACGATCCGCCGTGGCGCCGGACAGCCGACCGGACACCGCAGCCCACCGGCGAACGCGCCGGAGGCACGGACCCAGACAGGTATCACCCTCGAGCGACCCGAACGGCGGGCGCCGATGGGGGAGTCGACACCGCTTCTCGGGTGGCGCGCGGTAACCTAGTTACTCCGTTCGGAGCTTCGTCACCCACTTGATGAGTGCCACTCGGCGAAAACCTCCCGAATGGAGGGCACAAGTCGCCCTGATCGTGTCAAGGTGAAGCTGTCACCCTCCGGAGCGGAGGGTGACAATCACCCGGCTGCAGGAAGCTGCAGGAAGGAATCGTCGTGACGACGGTACTCATTTGCGACGATCGTCGCAGCGTCCGCGAAGGCCTGACCCGCGTGATGTCCGCGGTACCGGGGGTGCACCGGATCGACTGTGTCGCGCACGGGGACGAGTTGTTGGCCCGGTTCTCCCGGCAGCCGGTCGACGTCGTTCTGGTGGGCACCCAGCGCGCGGTGCCCACCGGGGTGGAGGCAACGCGGCGGCTCGTCGCCGCGCATCCACAGGCGAACGTCATCGTCTTCGGGGCTCCGGACGACGCGGGAAGCATCGCCGCGGCGATCGCGGGCGGCGCCCGCGGCTACCTGCGGTGGGATGCCTCCCGTCCCGAGCTCGTCGCCGCGCTCGCCCATACGCTCGCCAGCACCGCGGTCCCTACCCCGCGCACGCCCGCCGACCCGGGCGTCCAGCTCACCGAGCGCGAGTTGCAGGTGTTGCGCGGGATGAGCCAGGGCAAGAGCAACGGCCAGATCGGGCGCGAGCTCTACCTGTCCGAGGACACGGTGAAGACGCACGCACGCAGGCTCTTCCGCAAGCTCGGGGTGCGCGACCGGGCGCAGGCGGTCGCCCACGGGTTCCGCCGCGGCCTCGTCTCCTGACGCACCCGATGTATCCGAACCGGTCACGGGCGCCCTGACCGCGGCGCGCCGGAGGCGGCCAGGGTGCGGCGTGGCCCTCGACGTCCACGCCCGAGCCGCGGCGACCGAGGAGGGCCGGGCCGCCGTCGACACACGACGCAACCCCGCCTCATGCCCGCGCGTCTGCATCCGTGAGGACACCTCCACGGTTCGCCGAGTGGCTTCGCTACGGTGGTCCGCGCCGAGGATGCGAACCGACACACTCCGTGTTCGGCCTCACGAACGGATGATGACGACCATGCTGCGTAACGCCCGGACGACACTGCGCGATGAGTGAGTCGACAGACGTTCTCGACGAGCTGGTGGCGCCCGCGATGGCGGGCGACCGCAGAGCGGTCGAACGTGTGCTGGCCATCATCCGGCCGCTCGTCGTCCGCTACTGCCGGGCGCGGCTCGGTCGGCTGGACCGATCGTCCGTCTCGGCGGACGACGTCGCGCAGGAGGTGTGTCTGGCGGTGCTGACGGCCTTGCCCGGCTATCGCGTACAGGGTCGCCCCTTTCTGGCGTTCGTCTACGGCATTGCGTCACACAAGGTCATCGATGCGCACCGCGCCGCGACCCGCAACCGGGCCGAGCCGGTCGCCGACATCCCGGATGCCGCCGCGTCCACCGATGGGCCCGAACAACGGGCACTGCGCATCGAGCTGTCCGGCCAGATGGGCAGGCTGCTGGACCAACTCCCGGACAAGCAGCGCGAAATTCTGGTCCTGCGGGTCATCGTGGGGCTCTCGGCCGAGGAGACGGCCGCCGCCGTCGGATCGACATCGGGAGCGGTCCGGGTCGCCCAGCATCGGGCGCTTGCCAGGCTCCGCAAGTCAATGCCTGAGGAGGAGGTGGTCTGACATGCGCGATGCGAGTAGGCGTGATTCCGGTAGTGACCACTTCGACGGCACCGAGATCGACGATCGCGACGAGGCCACCGCGACCAACGGTGTTCCCGTCGAGGGCCTGCTGGCCCGGCCCGTCCCGCTGGAGGACGTCGCGGAGGAACCGATCGACCTCGTGGCGGTTCAGGCCGACGACGAGCTGATCGAGGCCCTGGCGGCCGGACTGCCCGTCTCGGAGCCCGGCGTCGACGGCTACGACGACGATGATCGCTTCGTCGCGATGCTCGCCGCCTGGAAGGCCGAGGTCGACGCGGCGCCGATTCCGGAGCTCGTCGGCACCGAGACAGCGGTCGCCACGATCGACGCGGCCCGTCGGTCGTCCCGGCACCGCACCCGGCATCTCGTACCGCTGGCCGCGGCCGCCGCGCTGATCGTCTTCGCGATCACCGGGGTCTCGCTCGGCGCGCACAGCGCCCATCCCGGCGATCCGCTGTTCGGCGTGACCCAGGTCCTCTATCGGGAGACCGCCCAATCCCGGCAGGCCGCTGTCGAGGCGGAGGCAGGCATCTCCGCGGTGAACATGTCGTTGGCGCGGGGCGAGACCAGCAAGGCCGCCCAGCAGCTCACGGCGATCGAGCAACTGGTGAGCAAGGTGAAGCCGGAGGACGGTGCCGCGGAGCTGGCCGCGACCCAGCGATTCCTCAGCGCGAAGCTGCAGGAGACACCCGCCGGGATGCCCACCGATCCGCAGGCGCCGCTCAAGGATGGCACCCCGCGGCCCGTGGCGCCCGATATCGACGGTGATGTGCCGACGACGTCGGGTCCGCTCGGCACGACGCCGCCCCGGACCGCCACCACCCCGCCGAGAACCGGTCCGAGCTCGTCGCCGACGGCGGACCCGCGGATCGTGGGGGTGCCGCCGACCACGGCGTCGCCTGCTCCCACCGGCAGCACGCCGAGTCCGTCGACCAAACCGTCCACCGAGGGCCGTCCGGACTCCGGTCAGCAGCAGCCGAGCTCGGGTCCTGGTTCGTCGACCATGTCGAGTTCCGCGGCAGCGGGGTCGACCACGGCCATGCGGGGCGGCACCGCACCGGCCGGCGAGAGCGCGTCGAACCCCGCCTGACCGCGACAACCCACCGCGACCCCAACGTGTGGGTCGTCGTGGGCGATCGGTGGCTCAGATTGGCGGCTCAGCTGTCGCTGAGCAGCGCGTCCGCGTAGCCCCGGCAGTACTCCCAGGTGACGTAGTCCGCCGGGTCGGGGTCGAAGGCGGGCTCGTGCGGCCGCATCTGCCCCTCGTCGAGCAACTGCTGGAGGCTGGCCCGCAGCAGGCTCCACTCGTGGAAGTGCTGTTCGCCGCAGTCCCCGCAGTCGACCACGATGCCGCGCACGCCCCGGCTCTCCAGGAGAGCCTGGTACACGGCCAGGTCAGCCAGATCGGCGACGATCTCCTCGCGCTCCTGCTCGCTCAGCACCTCCGGCTCGGCGGCGTCGGGCCCGTCAAGGGATAGCGCCGGATCGTGGGGGTCTCCGGCGAACGGGTCAGGTGGCAGTGCGTCAGGTGACACGGCTACACGGTACCCCGCTGGCTGGACATCCCTCAGTGCGGCCGGACGAGTCGCGCCGATCCGGCGGCCACCCGCGCCCGGCGGAGCCGACGCCGGGCTGTAAGCACCGCCTCGCCCGCACGGACACACCGGGTCCCGGCGCCCGGATACGATAGCGGTCGGCGGCACGCCCGCGCCGCCACATCATGCGATTGGTGAGGGGCTGAAGGCCAGCGATGACTAGCGATTCCGCCGGACTGCCGCCCAAGTTCGCCATGTTGGGCCTGACTTTCGACGATGTCCTGCTGCTGCCCGCGGAGTCGGATGTCGTGCCGAGCGCCGTGGACACGGGTACCCAGCTGAGCAGGCGCGTGCGGCTACGGGTGCCGCTGGTGTCCTCGCCGATGGACACCGTCACCGAGGCGCGGATGGCCATCGCGATGGCCCGTGCCGGCGGGTTGGGAGTGCTGCACCGCAACCTCTCGCCCGAGGAGCAGGCCTCACAGGTCGAGGTGGTCAAGCGGTCCGAGGCCGGGATGGTGACCGACCCGGTGACCTGTGGGCCGGACGCCACCCTGGCCGACGTCGACGCGCTGTGCGCGAAGTACCGGATCTCCGGGGTCCCGGTGACCGACGCCGGCGGGCACCTCGTCGGCATCATCACCAACCGGGACATGCGCTTCGAGGTGGATCACACCCGGCCGGTCCACGAGGTCATGACGAAGGCCCCGCTCGTCACGGCGCAGGTCGGGGTCACCGCTGAGGCCGCACTGGGCCTGCTGCGCCGGCACAAGCTGGAGAAGCTGCCGATCGTCGACGGCGACGGCCTCCTCCGCGGGCTCATCACGATCAAGGACTTCAGCAAGACCGAGAAGTACCCGCTGGCCACCAAGGACCCGGACGGCAGGCTCGTCGTGGCCGCCGCCGTCGGGGTCGGCGAGGACGCCCACGCCAGGGCGATGGGTCTGGTCGAGGCGGGTGTCGACGTGCTGATGGTCGACACCGCGCACGGACACTCCCGGCGGGTGCTGGAGACCGTCGCGAAGCTGCGCGCCGTCGTCGGCGAGTCCGTCGACGTCGTCGGCGGCAACGTCGCCACCTACGCCGGGGCGCGGGCCCTGGTCGACGCCGGAGCCGACGCGGTCAAGGTGGGGGTCGGGCCCGGCTCGATCTGCACCACCCGGGTCGTCGCCGGGGTCGGCGCCCCGCAGATCACGGCGATCTACGAGGCCGCCAGGGCCTGCACCCCCGCCGGGGTGCCGGTGATCGGCGACGGCGGCATCCAGTACTCCGGCGACATCGCCAAGGCCATCGCGGCCGGCGCGTCGACGGTCATGCTGGGCAGCCTGCTCGCCGGCACCGCCGAGTCTCCCGGGGAGCTGGTCTTCGTCGGTGGGAAACAGTTCAAGACCTACCGCGGGATGGGTTCGCTGGGTGCGATGCAGTCTCGGGGGAACACCACGTCGTACTCCAAGGACCGCTACGCCCAGGACGACGTGCTCAGCGAGGACAAGCTGGTGCCCGAGGGGATCGAGGGCCGGATCCCGTTCCGCGGCCCGCTGCATCAGGTCGTGCACCAGCTCGTCGGCGGGTTGCGCTCCGGGATGGGGTATGCGGGAGCACAGACCATCCCCCAGCTGCAGCAGGCGCAGCTGGTGCGCATCACCGCGGCCGGGCTCAAGGAGAGCCATCCGCACGACATCACCATGACCGTCGAGGCACCGAACTACGCAGCTCGGTAGGCGTCTACGCTGGTCACCGTGCGTGACCTCGTGGAGATCGGGATGGGCCGGACGGCCCGTCGCAGCTTCGACCTGCATCAGATCGAGATCGTTCCGTCGCGGCGGACGCGAAGCTCGAAGGAGGTCTCGACGGCCTGGCAGCTCGACGCCTACCGGTTCGAGATCCCCCTGGTGACCCATCCGACCGACGCGGTGGTCTCGCCGGCCACCGCGATCCGGGTGGGCCAGCTCGGCGGGCTGGGTGTGCTGAACGCCGAGGGCCTGTGGGCGCGGCACGCCGACCCCGAGAGCGCGCTGGCCCGGATCGTCGCGGCCGCCGACGACGAGGACCCGGCGGCCGCGGTCCGGGCGCTCCAGGAGCTGCACTCCGCGCCGATCCAGCTCGATCTGCTGACCGAGGCGCTCAAGCACGTCCGCGAGGCGGGGGTCACCGTCGCGGCGCGGGTCAGCCCGCAGCGGGCCAGGGAGCTCACCCCGGTCTTGCTGGCGGCGGGAGTCGAGGTACTCGTCGTCCAAGGGACGATCATCTCGGCCGAGCACGTCTCGGCGGGTGAGCCGCTCAACCTCAAGGACTTCATCGCCGGGCTCGATGTCCCGGTCGTCGCCGGTGGGGTGGGCGACTACCGCACCGCGATGCATCTGATGCGCACCGGCGCCGCGGGCGTCATCGTCGGCTACGGCCAGTCCAGCGCCACCACCACTGACTCGGTCCTTGGCATCGGCATCCCGATGGCCACCGCGATCGTCGACGCCGCCGCGGCCCGCCGGGACTATCTCGACGAGACCGGCGGCCGGTACGTGCACGTCATCGCCGACGGCGGGATGGACGGCTCCGGAGACATGGCCAAGGCCATCGCCTGCGGCGCCGACGCCGTGATGCTCGGCGAGCAGCTCGCGGACGCGGCCGAGTCGCCCGGCATGGGCCTGTACTGGACCTCCGCCGCCGCTCACCCCTCGCTGCCCCGTTCGGAGGTCAGCGGGTTCGTGCCCAGCGGCCGTTCGCTCGAGACCGTGCTGTTCGGCCCATCGACCAGCCCCTACGGCAACGTCGATCTGTTCGGCGCGTTGCGCAGGGCGATGGCCAAGACCGGATACTCGGATCTCAAGGAGTTCCAGCGGGCCGGACTCACGATCCGGGGGTGACGATCCAAGCGTGACCAGCGGAGATACCTTGGTCGACTTCGCAGAAGTCCTCGAATGGTGCACACTGCGCTGGTGGGAGAGGCGAACGTGGAGCTGCTCGATCGTCCGGTCTACGGCATGAGCCAGGCCGCTCGCCTCCTTGGGTTGCGCGTCGATGGCCTTCGGCGCTGGATCGACGGCTACGAGCGGCAGGGCACGGGCTACGCGCCGGTCATTCGTGAACGCCGCACCGGCGTCGACCTCGTGACGTGGGGCGAGTTCATCGAGGCCGGCTATCTGCGCGAGTACCGCGCCAAGAAGGTCAGCCTGCAGTACCTGCGCCCCGTGATCGGCCTCATGCGGGAGCGGTTCAACGTTCAGTACCCACTGGCGACCCTGCGTCCCTATACGTCGGGTAAGCGGCTGGCCCTGGAGGTCCAGGAACTTGTTGGGCTGGACCCCGAGCTCCGAATCGTCATCATGGGGCGAGATGGATCGCTGCAGCTCGCGGACAGCGCTGCCGCCTTCCTCGACAAGGTGGAGTTCACCGACGCGAGTGGAATCGCTGGACGGTTGTTCCCCCTCGGCCGGAAGAAGCCGATCGTCCTTGACCCGGATCGTAGCTTCGGCGAGCCGACCGTCCCATCGGGTGTGCGGACGGACATCCTCGCTGAGTTGATTGCGGCCGGCGAAGACCCTGTCCACGTCGCAGAGATCTACTCAATGCCCGTCGAGCACGTCCGGTCCGCTGTCGCTTACGAGCGGAGCCGGGGCACGCTGGCTAACGCAGCCTGACCTCAATCGTGCCCGCCACAGCCCAGCCTCCGCGCTGGTTCTTCGATGAGAACGCCTTGGGGGTCGCTCAGGCCCTCCAGTACGTTCGAGGGATATCACTTGGCCGGGCGGCCCGGGCGGTCTCGTCGAGAAGGGCGCCAAGGATCCACAGTGGCTCCCCGTCGTCGGTAAGGCCGGTCTGATCGTCCTTACCCGGGACAAGCGGATTCGGCGGCGGCCGCTGGAGCGTCGGGCCCTGCTGGACAACGGAGTGCGCGCGGTCTTTCAGACGACCGGAGCGCACCTCGACCTGTTCGACCAGTTGCGGCTCTGGTTGAGGTACTGGTCGGAGATCGAGAAGTTGGTCGAGGACATGCCAGGGCCCTGGCTCGCCAGCGTGACGCGCGGCGGTGTGAGCATCTTCGACGGGCCTGCCAAGGAGTAGGCCCGACCGCGAGTGCCTGCTCCGGCTTCCTCGTTCTCGTCGTACAGCCGCCGGACCGTGGCGAGCTTGGCCGGGCTTCGCAGCCAGCCGCAGTGAGCGCGTCGAGCTGGGCGGCGAGGTTCCGGTCCTGGGTGGAGACCCGCGCGTATCCGATGACCGCCGCGGCCCATTCGGGGCTTGAGGCAGGGTGAACCGGCAACCGCTGGTCGTCGAGCAACTCCACCAGCAGCGGCACCGTGCGAACCTGCCGGGAGGTGGGGCCGGCCCGAACAACTCACCGGGCTGGCGCCGGGACCGGGTGGGGCTGTGCGGTCGAGGACCGGCGGGGATACGCGGACCGGTCATCGCCTTCGACGCTCCCCCGCGTACCGCGCACCCGGAAGGTCGAGATGTGTGTCCGCGGCCCGAACCGCACACACTGTGCCCGACCTGTGTGGGAACCGGTCGGGAAGCGGATACCGAATCCGCGGGTTGCGGGACGTGGCAGGCGCTTCTCGGCCGGGGCGGCTGCCCGTCACTCGGCCTTCGACCAGGTGCAGCCGCCGGTGGCCTTGAAGTACTTCCCCTCGCGTAAGGTCACGACCCCGGGACCGGAGATGTTGTCGTTGTGGTCGATCCCCGACAGGCTCCCGCTGCCGTCAGAGACCTCGAAGTAGCACGAGCCAGCCGCGCCCGGCCCGGGGGTCTTGTACTTACCCGGTGCCATGTCCGGGCCGACCTCGTAGATCCCGTTCGAGACCGACGTCCGCGGCCCTGTCGTGGCCGCAGCGGTCGGCTCCGGCGTCCACGCGATCGCCGGTGCCGTTGAGTAGCTCTTCTCCGGGCAGTACGACCGCTCTGCCGCGCCCACGAGGACTTCGGCTACCTGGGGCCCGAACTTCGTCGTCCCGATCACCCCGACGAGGACCTCCCGGGTGATCCCGGGGGTGCCGATCGCATCGCATGTGTGCCGCCCGAGTTCGATGATCTCGCTATGCGGCATGTCGGTGCTCAGCCCCGGCGTGTTGAGGACGTCCTGGAGGAAACGCTGCCCTGGGTCGGTCGGCGTCCAGGGCGGCGGGAACGTCGGCGCGGCTGATCGGGGACGGACCTACCGCGACCAGGGCCGGATCGCCCCCGTCGAGCAGCTTCTGGCGGCGCGCGGGGCCAACCTGGTCCGGCTGCGGCTGTGGGTGAACCCGCCGCCCGGCACCAGCGACCTCGGCACCGCCTTGGTGCTCGGTCGGCGGGCGAACGCCGCGGGCTGCCACCTCCTGCTCGACCTGCACTACTCCGACTTCTGGGCGGACCCGGGCACCCAGACGACGCCGGCCGCCTGGACGGGGCAGGACCTGGCGCAGCTGAGCCGGACCGTCCACGACTACACCCGCGACGTCGTCACCGCCTTCGTCGCCCAGGACACCCCACCGTTGATGATCCAGATCGGCAACGAGATCTCCCGCGGGATGCTCTGGCCGGTGGGCGCGATCCATCGCGACGGGGGCGAGCGCTGGGACGCGTTCGCCGAGCTGGTGAAGGCCGGGGTGGCCGGTGCACGCGAGGGCGCACCGAGCGGGATCACGACGATCGTCCACCTCGAAACGGGTGGGGACAACGACGCCTGCCGGCACTTCTACGACAACATCGGCCGCCGCGGCGTCGAGTTCGACGTCATCGGGCTGTCCTACTTCCCGTGGTGGCACGGGTCGCTGTCGATGCTGCGCAGCAACATGACCGACCTGGCCGCGCGCTACGACAAGGGCGTGCTGATCGTCGAGACCGGATACCCGTGGATCCTGCCCGAGGCCAACGGCGTGTCCTACTACGTCCGGAGGGCCACCCAGCTACCCGACCGCGACCGCTTCCCGGCGACCCCCGAGGGGCAGGCCGCGTTCTTCGAGCAACTGCGTGCGATCCGCTCGGAGGTCCCGGACCGGCGTGGGCTCGGGTTCGTCGCGTGGGAGCCCGCCTGGATGCCGGAGGTCCGGGCGAGCGAGGGCGAGGAGAACCGCTACGCCAACATCACGATGTTCGACTGGCACGGCGCCGGGCTGCCGTCGCTGGCCGCCTTCCGGGCCTGAGTACCGGTCTGAGTACCGTGACAACGTGCAACCGCCGACCGTCCTCGTCGTCGACTACGGGGCGCAGTACGCCCAACTGATCGCCCGCCGGGTGCGGGAGGCGCAGGTCTATTCCGAGATCGTCCCGGCCACCACCTCGGTCGCCGAAATCGTCGCCCGTGCTCCGGCCGCGGTCATCCTCTCCGGCGGCCCGGCCAGCGTCTACGCCGAGGGCGCTGCGCGCGTCGACCCCGAACTGTTCGAGACCGGCATCCCGGTCCTCGGGCTCTGCTACGGATTCCAGGCCATGGCCCAGGCGCTGGGCGGCGAGGTCGCACCGGACGGCACCCGCGAGTACGGCCGTACCGAGCTGCGGCTGACCGGGACCCCGGGGGCGCTGCACGCGGGCCTGCCGGTGCGCCACCCGGCGTGGATGAGCCACGGCGACTCGGTGGTGCGCGCGCCCGAGGGCTTCACGGTGACGGCCTCGTCGGACCGGGTGGCCGTCGCGGCGTTCGAGGACACCGAACGGCGGCTGGCCGGGGTGCAGTACCACCCCGAGGTCGGGCATTCCCCGCACGGCCAGGAGGTGCTGCGGCGGTTCCTGCACGAGGTCGCCGGCATCAGCCCGGGCTGGACCACCGCGTCGATCATCGACGAGACGGTGGCGGCGGTCCGTGCCCAGATCGGTACCGGCCGGGCGATCTGCGGGCTGTCGGGCGGGGTGGACTCCGCCGTGGCCGCCGCGCTCGTCCAGCGAGCCATCGGGGACCGTCTGACCTGTGTGTTCGTCGACCATGGGCTGCTGCGCGCGGGGGAACGGGCGCAGGTCGAGCACGACTTCGTCGCGGCGACCGGGGCCACGTTGCACACCGTCGACGCCCGTCAGCGGTTCCTCGACGCGCTCGCCGGGGTCACCGACCCCGAGCAGAAACGCAAGATCATCGGCCGCGAGTTCATCCGCGTGTTCGAGGCCGCGACCGCCGAGGTGGTCGCCGACGCGGGCGCGGCCGAGGCGCCGCCCGTCGGATTCCTGGTTCAGGGCACGCTCTACCCGGACGTCGTCGAGTCGGGTGGGGGATCCGGCACCGCCACGATCAAGAGCCACCACAACGTCGGCGGGCTGCCCGACGACATCGAGTTCGAACTGGTCGAGCCGCTGCGGGCGCTGTTCAAGGACGAGGTGCGCCGGGTCGGGACCGAGCTCGGGCTGCCGGAGACGATCGTCGCCCGCCAGCCGTTCCCCGGGCCCGGCCTCGGCATCCGGATCATCGGCGCGGTCACCGCGGACCGTCTGGAGACGCTGCGCGCCGCCGACGCGATCGCCCGCGAGGAGCTCACCGCTGCGGGGCTCGACGGAACGATCTGGCAGTGTCCGGTGGTGCTACTGGCCGACGTGCGCAGCGTCGGGGTGCAGGGCGACGCACGCACCTACGGTCATCCGGTGGTGCTGCGCCCGGTGAGCTCCGAGGACGCGATGACCGCCGACTGGACCCGGCTGCCCTACGACGTGCTGGAGCGGATCTCCACCCGGATCACCAACGAGGTGGCCGAGGTGAACCGCGTCGTGCTGGACGTGACCAGCAAGCCCCCGGGCACCATCGAATGGGAGTAGCGGTCATGATGTCGGCATGAGCGTCGTCACGGCGATCGCGCCGGAGACGCCCGGGAAGCTGGCCGACGCGCTGCGCTCCGGGCGGTTCGCGGTCACCGCGGAGATCGGGCCACCGCGCGGGGCCGACCTCGAGCCGATCCAGCGGGCGGCCGAGGTGCTGCGGGGCTGGGTCGACGCGGTGAACGTCACCGACAACCAAGGTGCCACGGTGCGGGTCTCCAGCCTGGCCGGGAGCCTCGCCCTGCGGGACGCCGGGGTCGAGCCCGTCATGCAGATGACCTGCCGCGACCGCAACCGGATCGCGCTGCAGTCCGACCTGCTCGCCGCGGGCGCGCTCGGCATCCCCAACCTGGTGCTGATGAGCGGTGACCGCCCCGAGCACGGCGACCATGCCGCCGCCAAGGCCGTCTTCGACCTCGACTCGGCCGCGCTGATGTCCGCCGCCCGCGGGCTGCGCGACGGCGGGACGTTGCTGTCGGGACGCGCGGTCGAGCCGCCGCCGCGGTTCCTGCTCGGCGCCGTGGACAGTCCCGTGCTCGGCGCCGACCGGCTCGCCCAGAAGATCGACGCGGGCGCCGAGTTCGTGCAGACCCAGTTCGTCTTCGACCTCGACGCGTTCCGGGGTTGGCTGGACCGGGTCCGCGACCAGGGGCTCGACGCCCGGTGTGGGATTCTCGCCGGCGTCGGGCCGGTGCGCTCGCTGCGCGCGCTGGAGTTCCTCGCGCGCCTGCCGGGGGTGAGCGTCCCGCCTGCGCTGGAGCGGCGGCTGCGTGGCGTGCCGCCCGATCGGGTGGCCGCGGAGGGCGTGCGGGCCTGCGTGGAGACGGTGCAGGCGCTGCGCGAGATGCCCGGCGTGGCCGGGGTGCACGTCATGGTGGTCGGCGACGAACAGGGGGTCCCGGAGATCCTCGACGCCGCCGGACTTCGCCGAGGATAGGCCGGACAGGTCGAAGGGCACGGACGCATCGAGACGTCCGTGCCCTTCGCGCGGTCGCCCGGCCCCGTGCGGCCCGCCCCCAGCGGCCACCCGGACGACCTGGCCGGCGGTCCTGGCCAGGACCGCCGGCGGCTCGTCAGCGGTCCCGGTTGCGCAGGCTCCCCACCAGCAGCAGGACCCCCAGCCCGACCGCGGCGCCGGCGAGCAGCCAGCGCGGGTCGACCCCGTTCGCCCAGGGGACGAAGCCGACGAAGGCGGTGCCGGCGACACCCAGGGTGAACAGTCCGACCAGCAACGTCAGCAGATCGGGCAGTCGGCGCCGAGTCGTGGTCACGTCGGACATCTCACGCTCCTGATGGTCAGCCACGTTGCACCCGAACCTCTCCCAGAGCCGCCCGCAGATCGAGCTCGATCGGGTGGCCGGACCGGACGCCGTCCACCCCCAGGTCGTCGGTGACGCTCAGCGCCGCATGCCGACCGTCACTGCGCTGCGTTCCGTACTCGACATTGCCCGTGCCCGCGGAGCCGTGGAAGGTCAGGTCCGCCTCTGCGGGCACCAGCACCACGATGGTTCCCATGCCGACCGATGCGGAGGTCCGCACCGGCGGGAGTCCCGTGGGGTCGGTGCCGGGAGGCCCCGAGAGGTCGAGGTGGCGCAGGTCGAGCTCGATCGCGCCGATGGCCCGGTGGTACTCGGGGGCGAGCACCGTGATCGTGGTCGGAGCCACTCGCGTCTCGCCGACGCCGCCGTGCATCGCCGTGAGCGGTACCGCCATCGAGCCCCAGGTCAGCACGGACATCAGCAGGGCGAACGGGATCAGCCCGCGCCCGCCGTGGACGAACGAGCCGATCACCAGCCCGCCGCCGAGGATCGCGAGCACGATCCCGAACAGCATCGGCAGCGAGGTCACGCCGATCCCGAGCAGCAGCATCAGGCCGCCCAGCACACCGCCGGTGAGCAGCGCCAGCGCGAGGGTCACCGCGGTCACCGTGGAACGCCGGCGCACCGCGGGCGCGGGCGGAGCCGATGCGGGCGAGGGCTCGGGAAGATCCCAGGCGAACGGCGCGGCGCCCAGCGGATCCCAGGAGGGCGGGGTCCGGCGCGGCTGGCCGGTCATCGGGTCGAGCTCGGTGGTCGGCCCGTCCGATCCGCCGGCCGGGGTCTGCGGTTCGCCGGTTGCTGCGGTCGGTGCCGTGGCCGGGCCGTCCGGGGCCGGCGCAGCAGCCGATCCCGCAGGCACCTGCGCTGCCGGTCCGCGGTGGCCGCGGGTCCGGTGCAGCAGGAACAGCAGCCCGAACGTGGCGATCGCGGGAAGCAGCACACCACCGTCCCGGCCGAAGAACCCCCCGGTGGCGATGATCAGTAGCACGACCAGGCCGATCATCACCAGCGGATTCGGGGCCGGGTGCCGGGCGGGCTCGGTCGTACCGGGGACCCCTGCCCCATCGGTCGGGTCGTCCTCACGCGCGGCGGGGAGCAGGACCCAACCTGCGATGTACAGCGCGACGCCGATCCCGTACAGGGCAGCAACCACGAAACCGACGCGGACCAGCACCGGGTCGATGTCATAGCGCCGCGCGATCGCTGCCGCCACCCCGGCGATCTTGCGGTTGTGCCGGGGGCGGGAGGGGCGCGTCTCCCACATCTCGCGCAGTGTCGTCTGCACGTCCGTCCCGTTCATGGCTCCCAGCCTGGCCCACCCGCGGGGGTGTGCGTATCGGGGAAGGCCCTGAGCCGCCCCGGAGCTCGTCCCCGATGTCCGGCACCCCCAGACCGTGTGACGATGGTGCGGTGAGCAAGTCCGTCACCGCCAACGCCCCGGTCGCCGGTCGGGAGCCGATGGTGCGCCGTCGTTCCGGGCGGCTGGTCGCCGGTGTCGCCGGCGGGGTGGCCGACCATCTCGGCGTCGACGTCCTGTGGGTGCGTTCGGCGTTCGTCATCCTCGCCGCCGCCAACGGCGCGGGCGTGATCGCCTACGGGTTGTTGTGGATGTTCGTCCGGCAGGAGAGTGCCGACGTCACTCGCGCGATCGGGCGCGCCGAGCGGCAGCAGGCGATGGGCCTGGCCGCGCTCGGCATCGGCGTGGGGCTGGCCGCGGCGGCGCTGGGCAACTCATTCGTCGGCTGGATCGTCGGACCGCTCGGGGTGGCGATGGTGGGGGCCGCCGTCGTCTGGCGCGAGGCGGACGAGTCGCAGCGGCGCAGATGGGCGGCGGGGGCCCGGTCTGGGGTCAACGGCCTGACCGGCAGCGGGCGCACCGCGCTGCTGCGCGTGCTGGCCGGGGTGCTGTTCGTCGCCCTCGGTATCGGCGTCTTCCTGGTCGGCAATCTCGATCTCGGCCAGTTGCAGTTCGGCCTGCTCGCCGTGCTGGCCACCCTCGTCGGGGTCACGGTGCTCACCGTGCCGTGGTGGGTGCGGCTCGCCCGGGATCTCGGTGAGGAGCGCCGAAACCGGATCATCGAGGCGGAACGCGCGGAGATCGCCGCGCATCTGCACGACTCGGTACTGCAGACCCTCGCGCTCATCCAGCGCCAGTCCGACCAGCCGCGCGAGGTGCTTCGGCTGGCCCGCGGCCAGGAGCGGGAGCTGCGGCATTGGCTCTACGGGCCCACCGGATACGGCCGGGCAAGCACGAAGAACCCCGCGCTGGACGAGGGGTTGGCCGAGGCGTTGACCCACGCGGCGGCGGAGGTGGAGGACGCCTACGCGATCACCGTGAGCCCTGTGATCGTCGGTGCCGACCGTCCGCTCGACGACGACCTGCGCGCCCTCGTTCTGGCCACCCGGGAGGCGATGGTCAATGCCGCCAAACATGCCGGGGTCGGCGAGATCAGCGTGTATGTGGAGGTCGAGGCCGACGAGGTGAACGTGTTCGTCCGGGACCGCGGCGTCGGGTTCGATCCCGACGCGGTGCCCGCCGACCGGCACGGGCTCAGCGACTCCATCCGAGGCAGGATGGAGCGTCACGGTGGCACGGTCAGGTTGCGCAGCGCGGCGGGGGAGGGCACCGAGGTGCATCTGTCGATGCGGCTCGCGGTCGAGACCGAACGAGAAGGGGCGGCGTCATGACCGTCGGCGAGGCGAGCGGAGTGCAGGGCGAGGACGCCCCGGTCCGGGTGTTTCTGGTCGACGACCACGGGCTGTTCCGCGCCGGGGTGCGCGCGGAGCTGGACCGGGTCGATCGCGTGGAGGTGGTCGGGGAGGCCGGTTCCGTCGACGAGGCGGTGGCCGCGATCCGGCATCTGCGTCCGGACGTCGTGCTGCTCGACGTGCACATGCCCGAGGGTGGCGGGGCCGAGGTGCTGCGTCAGGTCCGCCCCGATCTGCCGGGCGTGGTGTTCCTGGCGCTGAGCGTGTCCGACGCCGCGGAGGACGTCATCGCGGTGATCCGGGCCGGGGCGCGTGGATACGTCACCAAGACGATCTCCGGACGGGACCTGGCGGATGCGGTGCACCGGGTCCACGGTGGTGACGCGGTGTTCTCGCCGCGGCTGGCCGGCTTCGTGCTCGACGTGTTCTCCGACCGGCCCGGCGCTGCCCCGCCCGGCGACCCCGAGCTGGACATGCTGACCCCGCGAGAGCGGGACGTGCTGCGGTTGTTGGCGCGCGGGTACGCCTACAAGGAGATCGCGGGTGAGCTGTTCATCTCGGTGAAGACCGTCGAGACGCACGTGTCGAGCGTGCTGCGCAAGACGCAGCTGTCGAACCGGTACGAGCTGTCGCGCTGGGCTTCCGACCGGCGGCTCGTGTAGGCCGCGTCACGGGCCTTCAGGCCCGTGGCGGTCGGTCTCAGCCGGTCGATCTCAGCCGAGGACACCGCGGGTCAGGCTGCCCACGGTCTGGCCCGCGCCCTCGGCGATCCCTCCGACGCCGTTGAGGAGCGTCGTGCTGACGGCCTCCGGGGGCCCGTCCGCGTTCGTCGCGCCGGCCCCGTCGGCCTCGGCCGGGGGCGCCAGCAGGTCGGTCACGGGCTTGGCGGCGGGCACCACGTTGGTCGCGATGGCGGAGACCGGAGCGGTGACCGGCTCGGCGAGCTTCTGCACGGTGCCGACGGCGGCGTCGGCGGTGTGGCCGAGGCCCGTGCCGGCCTCGGTCACAGTGGAGCCGAGCTGTCTGACCGGGCCACCCACCGGCTCCGGCGCGGCGTCACCGAGGCTCTCCACCGTGCCGCCCACCGCGGCCGTCACTCCGGAGACCGCACCCCCGACCGGCCCGGTCGGGGCGGGGGCCAGGGGTCCGCTCCCACCGGACGGGCCGCGGTCGTCGACGACCGCGGGGGTGGTGCTCGGGAGGGTCGGCGAGCCCGTCCGGGGGCCGGCCGACCGAGCGGCGTCGCCGCCGGGCCGATCGGCGGCCGCCGCGGTGTTCAGCTGGGTGGGAAAGGCGACGGGCATCCACGATGTCGGCGCGGCGGTCCCGGCGTCGAGGCCGCCGGGTACCGCGCCGCCGTCGGCCAGCAGTCCGTTCGGCCCGCCGCCGCGGAGGCCGTGACCGGGGTAGCTGCCGTCGAGGCCCTCCTGGGCCGCCGAGCTGTTGGACGCCGCCTGGGTGAACACGGCCGCGCCGAGCACGGAGCCGACCGCGACCAGGGTGCCCGCGGCGATGGTGGCCCGGCGGCCTGCGGTCGAGCGGCCGATGGCCTGACCCTCATCGCCCGGTGCCGGGTTCCGGTTGCCTCGCGGGACCAGCGGGCGATCGGCCGCGCGTGGGGCCCGGCCCTCCCGGCGCAGCAGGCTCGGGACGGAGATGAACTCGGCGGAGGTGGGCCCGTCGGTGTCGGTGCCGACGCGCTGGGCCGGGACGTTGCGGCTCAACAACTCGGCAACGGTGACCACCCTGGCAGGCTCGGCAGGGGCGCTGCCAGGTCGAACGATCTCGGCCACGGGCTCGAGGTCCTCTCTCGGGTGAAACGACTTCTGGATGTTTACCGGGTACACCCGAGATTGACCAAGTGTCATTCATCCGCTCATCGAGATCACCCGTTCAGGCGAATTCCGCTCGTCGATCATTACCGACCGCTAGTCGATGGATGCGCTGCGGCGCGGCCTGCTCGCGCGGGGCCGTCCCGCCTGGTCAGGCGCCTGCCACAGCGCTGTCGGGGAGTCTGGCCGGAACCGGACATACGGATTCGCCGAACGGCGGCGGTGGGCGTCGCGCCGCGCCCGTCGGTGGCCGCCGGGTTCAGGGAAGCTGGCGGCGGAACTCTCGCCGGGTCGAGTCGAGCGCCTGCTTGGCGGCCAGCCCCGCGCCGCCACCGATGATCAGTCCCAGGACATCGGGCACGAAGCCGCCGCTGGTGAGCAGGAGCCCGAGCAGCGCGACCGCGGCCGTGATGCCGGCGACCTTCCAGCGGCTGTTGACATAGTCGATCGTGGCGCCGCCGGAGATGCCGCGCTTCTTCGCACTTCCGTTCAGCATGGCCAGGTAGCCCACGTGGCCGAGCGCGGTCAGCAGGCCGATCAGAGCCACCAGCGTCGCAACGATTCCGAAGACGGTCCCCATGGTTCCACACTGCCACGGTTCGGCCCCGGCGCGGCGGGCAACCTCAGCGTGTTCCCAGCCGGCCGCGGCCGAGTCGCAGCAGCAGCATGCCGAGCTCGCGGCCCTCGCTGCCGAGGTCGCGGAAGCGGGCGAGCACGGCCATCTCCCGGCTGTAGACGATGCGCGGACCGCCGGCGGCCATCCGCGCGGCGCCGATGCGCCGGGACACCTCGGTGCGGCGCTTGATCAGCTGCAAGATCTCCGTGTCCAGGCGGTCGATCTCGCACCGAAGCTCGTCGATCTCCGCCGCGGCGGGAGCATCCTCGGCGCGTTCCTGGTCGGTGGTCACGGACATGGTCTCCTCCTCATTCGGGGTCCATCGGCCCGTGACAGACACCCGCCCCGGGTCCTCGTGGACACCGGGGCGTCGGGCTGTGGTCAGGCGGCGACGGGAACCGGGGTCCGGTACCCGTAAAAAAATCGTCCGCGCTGAACTGCCACGTCCGGCAGTGTGCCACACCCGCGGTGCCGAGTGCACCGTCGGGTCTCGCCGGTACCGTGTCCTCTTACGATGAGTGCGCTGTTCGAACTCCCCGCCCAGAACACGGCCACCCCGGCCACGGCCCGCGGCGCGGCCCTGCTCGAGGGCCTCAACCCGCGCCAGCGGGAGGCGGTGACGCATTCCGGATCTCCGCTGCTGATCGTCGCGGGGGCAGGCTCGGGCAAGACACGCGTGCTCACCCACCGGATCGCCTACCTGCTCGCCGAGCGGGGGGTGCATCCGGGGGAGATCATGTCGATCACCTTCACCAACAAGGCGGCAGCCGAGATGGCCGAGCGGGTCGGCGCGCTCGTCGGCCGTCGCGCGAACGCGATGTGGATGTCGACGTTCCACGCGATGTGCGTCCGGATCCTGCGCCGGGAGGCCAAGCACTTCGGCGTGCGCAGCGCGTTCTCGATCTACGACGCCGACGACACCCGCCGCCTCGTCGGTCTCGTCGCGCGCGACCTCGGGCTCGACCCGAAGAAGTTCTCCGCGCGCGGGCTCGCCGGCCAGATCTCGAACCACAAGAACGAGCTGCTGTCCGCCGAGGACGTCGCGGCCAAGGCCGGTAACGACTTCGAGCGCACGATCGCCGAGGTCTACGCCGCCTACCAGGCCCGGCTGCGGCAGGCCAACGCCTTCGACTTCGATGACCTGATCATGGAGACGGTGGCGCTGCTGCAGCGGCTGCCCGCCGTTGCCGAGTACTACCGGCGCCGGTTCCGGCACGTGCTCGTCGACGAGTACCAGGACACCAACCACGCACAGTATGTGCTGGTCCGAGAGCTGGTGACGGCCGGCGCGCGGGACCTGCCCGGTGGACAGCTCTGCGTCGTCGGCGACGCCGACCAGTCGATCTACGCGTTCCGCGGGGCCACCATCCGCAACATCATCGAGTTCGAGCAGGACTTCCCCGACGCCCGCACGATCCTGCTGGAGCAGAACTACCGCTCGACGCAGACCATCCTGTCCGCGGCGAATGCGGTGATCGCGCGCAATCCCGACCGCAGGGACAAGCGGCTGTGGTCGGAACAGGGCGACGGGGAGAAGATCGTCGGCTACGTGGCCGACAACGAACACGACGAGGCCGCGTTCGTCGCCGCCGAGATCGACCGGCTCGTCGACACCGGTGCGGTCCGCAACAGCGACGTCGCCGTCTTCTACCGGACCAACGCCCAGTCCCGGGTGTTCGAGGATGTGTTCCTGCGCGTCGGGTTGCCCTACAAGGTCGTTGGCGGGGTGCGGTTCTACGAGCGTCGCGAGATCCGGGACGCCCTGGCCTACCTGCGGGTGCTGTCCAACCCGCAGGACACGGTCAGCCTGCGCCGGATCCTCAACGTGCCCAAGCGCGGTATCGGCGAGCGGGCCGAGGCGCTGGTCGCCGAGTACGCGGAGCGGGAACGCATCTCGTTCGCGGCGGCCCTGTCGGTCGCGGCCGAGCAGCCGGAGCGGATGCCGACGCTGGCCACCCGCTCCCAGCGCTGTATCGCCGGGTTCGTCCGGGTCCTCGACGAGCTGCGGGAACTCGTGGAGCGGGGGGAGGAGACCGCCGCCATCCTGGAGGCGGTCTACGCGCGCACCGGTTACACCGCCGAGCTGGAGGCCAGCGAGGACCCGCAGGACGGTTCGCGACTGGAGAACCTGGCCGAGCTCGTCACGGTCGCCCGGGAGTTCGCCGGCGACGCGGCGGTCGCCGATCTGGACGACTCCGACGTCGCGGCAGGAGCCCCGGAACCGGGGTCGCTGGCGGCGTTCCTGGAGCGGGTCGCGCTCGTCGCCGATGCCGACTCCATCCCCGACGACGACTCCGGCGTCGTCACCCTGATGACCTTGCACACGGCCAAGGGCCTGGAGTTCCCGGTCGTGTTCCTCACCGGCTGGGAGGACGGCGTCTTCCCGCATCTGCGCGCCCTCGGTGACGTGGGCGAACTGGCGGAGGAACGCCGGTTGGCCTACGTCGGGATCACCCGGGCCATGCGGCGGCTGTACCTGTCGCGCGCGATCGTCCGGTCGGCGTTCGGGCAGCCGAGCACCAATCCGGCCTCGCGGTTCCTCGACGAGATCCCAGCCGAGCTCGTCGACTGGCAGCGCTCGGTGTCCGAGCGGCCCTCGGCGCCCGTCAGCCGGTTCGGCTTCGGTCGGCGCGGCGGCGGTGGCGACCGGGGCGACTGGCGCGTCCCCGAGCGCACCCTGACACCCACCCTCAGCCTGGACGTGGGGGATCGGGTCAACCACGACAAGTACGGTCTGGGCACCGTCGTCGCGACCGACGGGGCGGGGCCACGATCGACCGTGACGATCGACTTCGGCAGCGCGGGCACCGTGCGACTGATGCTCATCGGCGGGGTGCCGCTGCAGAAGCTGTAGCGGTTCGGCGCGTTATGGAGCCATGACGCGCTGGGGATCAGCCCCCACCGAGGATGCGCAGGCCATGGGCGGCGAGCCAGGGCAATGGATTGATCTTGGTTCCGTCGGCGCGCCAGATCTCGAAGTGCAGGTGCGGCCCGGTGGACTGGCCCCGGTTGCCCATCTCCGCGATCTGCTCGCCCGCCGAGACCTGTTGCCCCGCCTTGACCAGCGAGCGATTGATGTGCCCGTACACGCTGTGGGAGCCGTCGCGGTGCCGCAGCACCACCCACATCCCGAAGCCGCTGGCCGGGCCGGACTCCTCCACGACCCCATCGGTGACGGCGTAGATCGGGGTGCCGATCCGGTTGGCGATGTCGACGCCGTAGTGCATGACGCCCCAGCGCCCACCGAAGCCGGACGTCAGCTGCCCGAGGGTGGGCAGCACATAGGCGGTGCCGCCAGACAGCGCCGCCTGCGGGGCGCCGGCCGCGAGTGCGGACTGCAGAAGGGCCGCCTCACTCGCGAGGCGGGCACCGATGTCCACGGCCTTGGTCAGGTTCCGGACGTCGGTCTGGGAGCGCGGGTCGATCTCAGGAAGTGAAAGGGAGTCCGGGGCGAGTTGGTCACCCCCGATCGCCGGGATCGCGGCCGGACCGCCGCCACCGGTGGCGGCGGTCTCGAGGCCCGTCACGGGGATCAAGGCACTGGCGGCGAGCTTCCGGTAGGCGTCCTCGACGGGATCGGCCGGGTGCAGCGAGACCATCGACTGCGCGGCGGCGACGACGGCGCCCGTCGCGACGGCGGCGATCGTCGCACGGCCGCGCAGCGACGCGGACGGTGGCGCCGGAAGCCGGTGAGCCCCCCGAACATCGAGCGCGCACGTCGGCGCTCCGTGGTCGGGGTCCGGTTGGGCGCCGCTTGGGGAGCGGTGGCGCGCCAAGACCTGCCCTTCTCGACAGCGATGTGGCGGTCCGTGGCCCGGGGTCGCGGCGATGCCGGGTGGGGATCCCGCAGATCCGCTCGGGGTCGGATCTGTTCACCGCCGTGATCAGCCTGTGACACGGACCGGGGGACCGTAGCGAGGTCCGGGGCTGATCGGCAACTCCCCCGAAAGTGTGTCGCCCGATTCACTCCGTCCGGATGTCACGCCGGTGAGGACTCGGTGGGCACGCCCCCCCCCGGACCCGGTCCAGGTACTCGTACCTGTGTCGAAACGGGTGGTCCTCGGTGTGGGGCTGGGCCAGCCGGGTCGCCACCCAGTGCACGGTCTGCGGGTCGATCGGCAGCGAAAGGTGACCCACATCACGTAGTTCGAGCTCTTCGACGTGCAGATCGGAATGAAGCAGACGGGCGTTGCGCTGCGGCAGGATCATCTGGTCCATCCGGCTCCACACGACGAGGAAGCGGGTCGTGCAGCCCGGAGCGGGCCGGGCGAGCTCGGTGAGGACGTCGGAACCGGGGCGCAGCTGCCGGGCCAGCGGCGTGGGCATCGCGTAGGCGGCCAGCGTGCCACCGTGCGGACTGCCCAGCGTGACCAGCGTGTCGACGTTCGCCGAACCGCCCATCAGCTGCACGTAGTAGCGGGCGATCATCCCACCGAGCGAGTGCCCGACGATATGGACCTTCTCGGCTCCGGTCTGCTTGCGCAGCCGCTCGACGTGACCGTGCAGCTCCTGCGCGGCGGTGCGCAGGTCGCCGGTCAGGACGCTGTAGTTCACGGCGTGTACCGCGCCGAATCCGCGCCTGCGCAGTGCGATCCGGAACACGGTGAACACCGAGCGGTTGTCCAGGATCCCGTGCACCAGCAGGATCGGCGTGCCCGCCGCCGCCACGTCGGCGACGACCAGGCTGCGCTGGTTCAGCTGGAGTGCGTCGGTGCGGTAGACGCCGTTCTCCTTGATCGGCTCCCGGAACAGCCCCAGCGGGTAGGACGCGAGGTGGGCGGCGAGCCAGGTGCTCTCCACGGCGATACCGCGCAGGCCCGAGAGGGAGCCGAAGGTCCGAACGGCGTAACCGGTCGCCCGGGTGAGATCGGCGGCCGCCGATCGGAGCCCACCCGCGACGTCGGCCAGGTGGGCCAACCCACACTGGACCGGCTCCATAATTCGACGGTAAGTCATGTTCGGTCACGGTGCTCCCGACGGGGCCCAATTCGTTACCTTCCGCCGAGGGCCCGGAGTAAACCGTGATTGGTGTCACCAGGGCAGGTCAGGGCAGGTCCCGGCGGCGTCGCTAGGGTCCTTTCAGCATCAGCTCATCGGGCCCCTGCGGGGTGGTGCCGGGCACGCACACCCTCGCCCGTGGCCACCGGGAATGACGGATCGAGCAGGAGAGCCGAGTGGACCTGTACGAGTACCAGGCGAAGGAACTCTTCGCCGCGCACGGAGTCCCGGTGCTGCCGGGCAAGACGGTGGAGACGGCCGACGACGCGGCCGCCGCCGCCACCGAGATCGGCGGGACCGTCGTGGTCAAGGCACAGGTGAAGACGGGGGGTCGAGGCAAGGCCGGCGGCGTCAAGCTCGCGGAGACGCCCGACGAGGCGCGCGAGAAGGCCGGCGCCATCCTCGGGATGGACATCAAGGGCCACACCGTGCACCAGGTCCTGGTCACCGAGGCCAGCGACATCGCCCAGGAGTACTACTTCTCGTACCTGCTGGACCGGTCGAACCGGACGTTCCTCGCCATGGCGTCGGCCGAGGGCGGTATGGAGATCGAGCAGTTGGCCGTCGAGCGGCCCGAGGCGTTGGCGAAGGTGCCGGTCGACCCGATCGCCGGGGTGGACCGGGCCAAGGCCGACGACATCGTCGCGCAGGCCAAGCTCCCGGCCGAGATCGCGGACGAGGCCGCGCAGGTGATCGTCAAGTTGTGGGAGACGTTCGTCTCCGAGGACGCGACGCTGGTCGAGGTCAACCCGCTGGTGCGCGACCCTCAGGACCGGATCATCGCCCTCGACGGCAAGGTCACCCTCGACGACAACGCCGCGTTCCGCCAGCCGGCGCACGCCGGCCTCGTCGACCAGCGCACCGAGGACCCGCTGGAGGCCAAGGCCAAGGCGAAGGACCTCAACTACGTCAAGCTCGACGGCGAGGTCGGCATCATCGGCAACGGCGCGGGCTTGGTCATGAGCACCCTCGACGTGGTCGCCTACGCGGGGGAGCGGCACGGTGGCGTCAAGCCGGCGAACTTCCTCGACATCGGCGGCGGCGCCTCGGCCGAGGTGATGGCGGCCGGTCTGGACATCGTCCTCGGCGACCCGGACGTGAAATCCGTCTTCGTCAACGTGTTCGGGGGTATCACCGCGTGTGACGCGGTGGCCAACGGCATCGTCGGGGCGCTGAAGATGCTCGGGGACGACGCGACGAAGCCACTGGTCGTCCGGCTCGACGGGAACAACGTCGAGGAGGGCAGGCGGATCCTTCAGGAGGCGAACCACCCGCTGGTCACGCAGGTGGGCACGATGGACGACGCGGCCGACAAGGCCGCGGAGCTGGCAGCGGCGGGAGCCTGAGAGATGTCGATCTTCCTCAACGAGAACAGCAAGGTCATCGTCCAGGGCATCACCGGCTCCGAGGGCACCAAGCACAGCACCAAGATGCTGGCCGCCGGGACGAACATCGTGGGCGGCGTGAACGCCCGCAAGGCGGGCCAGACGGTCACCATCGGCGACAAGGACCTCACGGTGTTCGGCACCGTCGAGGAGGCGATGAAGGAGACCGGCGCGGACGTCAGCGTCGTGTTCGTCCCGCCGAAGTTCGCCAAGGACGCGGTGATCGAGGCGATCGATGCGGAGATTCCGCTCGCCGTCGTCATCACCGAGGGCATCCCGGTGCACGACTCGGCCTACTTCTGGGCGCACGCCGTCGCCAAGGGCGGCAAGACCCGCATCATCGGCCCGAACTGCCCCGGCATCATCAGCCCTGGCAAGTCCAACGCCGGCATCATCCCGGCCGACATCTCCGGCGCCGGACCGATCGGGCTGGTGTCGAAGTCGGGCACGCTGACCTACCAGATGATGTTCGAGCTGCGTGACATCGGTTTCTCCACCGCGATCGGCATCGGTGGTGACCCGGTCATCGGAACGACGCACATCGACGCGCTCGAGGCGTTCGAGGCCGACCCCGAAACCAAGGCGATCGTCATGATCGGCGAGATCGGTGGTGATGCCGAGGAACGAGCGGCCGACTTCGTCAAGGCCAACATGAGCAAGCCGGTCGTCGGCTATGTCGCCGGGTTCACGGCGCCCGAGGGCAAGACGATGGGTCACGCGGGGGCGATCGTGTCCGGCTCGGCGGGCACCGCGCAGGCGAAGAAGGAGGCCCTCGAGGCGGCCGGGGTGAAGGTCGGCAAGACGCCGAGCGAGACCGCGGCGCTGATGAAGGAGGTCATCGCCGCGCTCTGACGGCGAGGACAGCCGGTCCTGCGGGGCGGCCACCGGGGAACCGGTGGCCGCC
>NZ_JBHSQW010000001.1:153675-273704 GCF_042658695.1 Pseudonocardia hispaniensis
TCACAAAGCCGAGACCGCGGTCCGCCGCGGTACCGAGGAGCATCCGATGACCCAGCCCGCCGAGACACCGGTCGCGAAGGACCCGTCCCGAAGCGGCGAAACCGGGGACGACACCGCTCGGCAGCTCGCCCCCGGCCCCGCCCGGATGTTGGTGATAGCCGCCGGCCTGCTCGGGTTGATCGTCTACTTCTGCTCGTTCTCCAGCGCCGCACTCCTGTACCTGGTGCTGGCTCCGCAGCTGTTGCTCGGCGGCGGACTGCTGGCGGCATCCGCGTTGTTGCCACGGGCGCGGCTCATGCTGATTCCCGGCGCGGTTCTCGGTGTGGTGGGTGCGCTGGCCGCCCTGCAGGGTGTGGTGGTCGTCAACGCCGGGCTGGACAACCTCGCAGGCCCATTCGGCGCCGCGCCCTCCAGCTCCCTGCCGTCCATCATGCTCGCCGTGCTGGTGCTGGCGTTCCTCGAGGCCGCGGCCCTCGTCGGCGCCGTGCTGGCCGGGTTCGGCCTGCTGAAGCTGCCGATGCCCCGCCGGGCCGGCGGTGTCGCGGCCGGGCACAGCCCGCAGTACGGCTATGGCGCCCAGTCCGCGCCGTACGGGCAGGGCCCGACCGCCGGATACGGCGGCCCCTACGGTGGCTATCCCCAGCAGCACGGGTACGCGGGTTACGGCCCGCCGCAGCAGCATGGTTACCCGCCGCAGAGCGCCTACCCGCAACCGCCGACAACGGCCTTCGGCCCGCAGGGTTCACCGATGTTCGGCGGGTACCCCCCGCAGCAACCACCCTCCGGAGCCGAGCAGTCCGTTCCCCCGTGGCCGGGCAGTCCGGCCCAGCCGGTCGATGCCGGCCGGGCGATGACCGGGCCCGAGACACCCCAGGCGCCCGAATGGGCCGCTTCGCCCACCGGGCCGAACCCAGCCGGTGCCGCGCCGGGCGCCGGGCCCGGCGGCGCCGACGAGACCGAGATGCCCGCGGCCGAGCAGACCCGGACGATCCCGCCCGCTGACCGCGACGATCGCCGAGGCGGGTGAGCAGGCCGCCGTTCGCGCTCGGCGCGCCTGCCCGAAACCGGCCTCGTCCGCTGCGAGGGTGGTCGGGTGCGCGGAACCCGCTCCCCGACAGATCGGCCTGCCGACCTCCCGGCCGGGGACCATGAGTCCGCCTCCGGTGCCGAGGGCCTCGATCGGCTGCGCATCCTGCTGGCCGCGGCCATGGGCACGGTGCTCGTCAGCTACGCCCTGCTCGTTGTCGCCGCCGGGCTGGTCGCGCTCACCGCGGCCTCCGGGATGTCCGTCGACGGCGCGTTCACCGTGGCGATCCCGTTGTGGCTGGCCGCGCACCAGATCCCGTTGCAGCTGCACGGTCAGCCCCTGAGTGTGCTGCCGCTGCTGCCGACGCTGGTCCTGGTCGCGGTCGTGTTCATCGGCTCGCGCTGGTCGGTGCGCAGGCTGGGCGGCCGCGTCCGCACCGACGCGGGCCCCGTGCTGGCCACCCAGGCCGGGGCACACGCGGCGGTCGCGGTACTCGCCGGCGCGCTGCTGCCCCGCGACGCCGCCGTGGTCGCGACGCCGTGGGCCGCGATGGTCGGGGCGGGCATCGTCACGGCGGTGGCGGCCGGTCTGGGCCTGCTGTGGGCGTGCGGGCCGCCCCTCGACTGGCGCGAGCGGGTCCCGCACTGGGGTGCGGCCGCGGGGCACGGGAGTGTCCTGGGGGTCGTCGCGCTGCTGGGTGCCGGGGCAGTGGTGCTCTGTGCCGGGCTGGTGCTGCGCGCGAGCGCCGTGGAACGGGCGTTCGCCGAGATCGCTCCCGGCTTCGGAGCCGCGCTCGGTGTCACGCTGCTCGCGCTGGCCTATCTACCCAACGCGGTCGTCGCCGGGGTGTCCTGGGCGTTGGGACCGGGAGTGTCGGTGGGGGCGGCGGCGGTATCGCCATTCGCCGTGGAACCCGGTCCCGCGCCGCCGTTCCCGCTGCTCGCGGTGATGCCGGTGAGCCGGCCGCCGGCGTGGGCGATCGTCGTTCTCGTACTGCCGGTGGCCGCGGGGGTCCTGGTCGGGCTGAGCTGCCGGCGGCGGCTCGGCCCGCACGCCGACGTCACGGCCCGGCTGCGCGCTGCGGGTGCGGCGACCGCGCTGGTCGCGGCGGCGGTCGGGTTGCTGGCCCTGCTCTCCGGTGGACGGCTCGCGAGCGGCCCCTTCGATCCGGTGTGGTTGCGGGCCGAACTGGTCGTGCCTGCGGTGCTGGTCTGGGTCGGCGGGCCCGCGATGCTCATCGCCGCGTTCCAGCGCGCGGCGGCGGACCCGGCGGCCCCGTCCGCCCTCGATCTCGGCCCGGCCGAGGCCGATGCGGACACCGCCGCACCGGTTCCCGGCGACCGCGACGAGCCGCTCGTCACCGAGTCCGCCGAACCCGAACCCGGGTCCACCGAACCCGAGTCCACCGAACCCGAACCCGGCCGGGATGAGTCGGTGAGCGATCCGGATCCGTCCGAACCCGTTCCCCGCACCGTGGCCGATCTGGTGGCGCTGCGGAGCAGGCAGGCCGCGGCGGCCGAGCGCGCGGCGGGTCCCCCGGCCGACGGCGCGGCCGACCGCGCGGACGACAGCGCGGACGACAGCGGCGCCGAATCGGACGCGACGACGGTGTGACGTGCGCAGCGGCCTACGCTTGACCTGGCATGAGCTGTTGTCGAGGTGGATCGGGGAGCTGGGTTGCCTGCCTTGTCGAGCGGTACCCATCGGGTAGCGCTTCCTGTTCCCTGTCGCGTGGTCGTGCTGGCCTCGGGCTCGGGAACGTTGCTCCAGGCGTTGCTCGACGCGGCGGCCGACCCGGACTTTCCGGTCGACGTCGTCGCCGTCGGCTCCGACCGCATCGGTATCGAGGCCCTGGCGAGGGCTGAGCGCGCGGGGGTGCCCGCGTTCGCCGTATGCGCCGCGAGCCATCCCGACCGTGCGGCCTGGGACGCCGCACTCACCGTTGCGGTGGCCGCGCACCGGCCCGACCTGGTGGTCAGCGCGGGCTTCATGAAGATCCTCGGCCCGGGGTTCCTGGCCGGTATCGGGTGTCCGATGATCAACACGCATCCGGCGTTGCTGCCGTCGTTCCCCGGCGCCCGGGCGGTACGTGACGCGCTGGCCCACGGTGTCAAGGTCACCGGAGCCACCGTGCATCTCGTGGACGACGGCGTCGATACCGGGCCCATCCTGGCGCAACAGGCGGTGCCGGTCCTGCCTGGCGACACCGAGGCCGTGTTGCACGAACGCATCAAGATCGAAGAGCGGCGGTTGCTCGTGGGTACCGTCGCCGCGCTGGCCCGGCACGGGGCGAGTGTGAGTGGACGAAAGGTGACGATCGGGTGAACGAACGCAGGCCGGTGCGGCGCGCGCTGATCAGCGTGTACGACAAGACGGGGCTGCTGGATCTGGCCACCGGGCTGCACGCACTGGGCGTGGAGATCGTCTCTACCGGGTCGACGGCCCAGCGCATCGCCGACGCCGGCGTGCCCGTCACGCCCATCGAGAAGCTCACCGGCTTCCCCGAATGCCTCGATGGCCGGGTCAAGACGCTGCACCCGCGGGTGCACGCCGGGCTGCTCGCCGACACGCGTAAGCCCGAGCACCTGGCCCAGCTCGGTCGGATGGGCATCGCACCGTTCGAGATGCTGGTGTCCAACCTCTACCCGTTCTCCGAGACGGTGGCTTCTGGGGCGGGCCCGCAGGAGTGCGTCGAGCAGATCGACATCGGCGGTCCGGCGATGGTGCGGGCCTCGGCGAAGAACCACGACAGCGTGGCCGTCGTCGTCGACCCCGCGCGCTACGAGTGGGTACTCGAGCAGGTCAAACGAGGTGGTTTCGAGCTCGCCGACCGGCGTCGGCTCGCGGTCGAGGCGTTTCGGCACACCGCGACGTACGACGTCGCCGTCGCGTCCTGGATGGGGTCGGTGCTCGCCCCCGAGCCGGGAGACGAGCCGTTCCCCGCGTGGGCCGGCGCGACATGGGAGCGCCGGGCGTCGTTGCGCTACGGGGAGAACCCGCACCAGGCCGCCGCGCTCTACATCGGCGGGCAGGCCGGCCTGGCCGGCGCCGAGCAGGTACACGGCAAGGAGATGTCCTACAACAACTACGTCGACGCCGACGCGGCGTGGCGAGCCGCGCACGATCACGGCGACGTACCGACCGTCGCGGTGATCAAGCACGCGAACCCGTGTGGGATCGCCGTCGGCGCCGATATCGCCGAGGCCCACCGCAAGGCCCACGCCACCGACCCGGTCAGCGCCTACGGTGGGGTCATCGCGGCGAACACCGAGGTCAGCGAGGCGATGGCCGAGCAGGTCGGCGAGGTGTTCGCCGAGGTGGTGCTGGCGCCCTCGTTCGCGCCCGCGGCGTTGGAGATCCTCACCCGCAAGAAGAACCTCCGACTGCTGCGGGTGCCGGGGCCGGTGCAGCGCGCCGGGGTGGAGGCGCGGGCGATCAGCGGTGGGCTGCTGCTGCAGCAGCGGGACGTGATCGACGCGCCGGGGGACGACCCGGCCTCGTGGACGCTCGCGACCGGTGACCCGGTCGCCGAGGAGGTGCTCGCCGATCTTGCGTTCGCCTGGCGAGCCTGCCGCTCGGTGAAGTCCAACGCGATCCTGCTGGCGTCCGGCGGGGCGGCCGTCGGCATCGGGATGGGGCAGGTCAACCGGGTCGACTCCGCGCGGCTGGCGGTGGCGAGGGCGGGCGATCGGGCCCGCGGTTCGGTGGCTGCCTCGGATGCGTTCTTCCCGTTCCCGGACGGCCTCGAGGTGCTGCTGGCGGCGGGGGTGCGCGCCGTCGTGCAGCCGGGCGGGTCGGTACGTGACGCCGAGGTGATCGCGGCCGCCGCGGCTGCGGGCGTCCCGCTCTATCTGACGGGTACCCGGCACTTCGCGCACTGAACGACCGTTCGGGCCCGCGGCTCGGCTTGAACGTTTCGACGGCCGGGCCCTATAGTGTTCTTCGAACGTCAGTTCGAGTACGCCGACTTCCCCTCGGCGCGGTCGCGACCTTGCTGGGAGGAGCGCGGTGGTCGAGGCGGCGCGTGCCGATGCGGCGAGCCGGTTGGCGGTGGCTCGCGGGCTGCTTCGGCGGATGGAGGGCCGGTCGGAGCGTATGCGGCCGGGCCCGTCCCCCGGGGTCGCCGGGCGGATGCTCCCGGTGGCGGCTCCGTTGAGCCGATTGCTGCCAGCGGGCGGATTGCGCCGGGGATCGACGGTGTCGGTCGCCGTGGGTCCGGGGAGCACCTCGCTGCTGCTTGCGCTGCTTGCGGAGGCCTCGGCCGGGGGAGTCTGGGCCGCGGTGGTCGGGCGGCCCGGGCTCGGGCTGGTGGCCGCGGCCGAGGCAGGGGTGCGGTTGGAACGGCTGGCGCTGGTCCCACACCCGGAGCGGGATCTGGTGGCGGTCGCCGCGGCGCTGCTCGACGGGCTCGACGTGGTGGCGGTCGCGGGGGCCGAGCGGGCCGGGGTGCGCGCGGCCGATCGGCGGCGGCTGATGGCCCGGGCCCGACAGCGCGGTGCGGTGCTGCTCGTGCTGGGCTCCTGGCCGGGTGCTGATCTGGAGCTGAGCTGTTCGGATCCGCGGTGGTGGGGTCTGGGTGGCGGGGGTAGCGGGCGGTTGTGCGCGCGCCGGGTCCGGGTGCGGCTGCAGGGCCGGGGGGTGGGGCCTGCCGGGCGCAGCACCGGGCTGCTGCTGCCCGCGCCCGGCGGGGCGGTGGGGGGCGCCGGCTCCGGGCGGATCGGGTCGCGGACGGCCGGGTGAGCGCGGATGCGAATCTCGGGCCTGTGCGAGTGCTCGCGCTGTGGTCTCCGGACTGGCCGGTGACGGCCGCCGCGCGGGCGCACCGGATACCTACGCACCGCCCAGCGGCCGTGGTCGTGGCCAACCGGGTGTTGGCCTGCTCTGCCACGGCCAGGGCACAGGGAGTGCGCCGGGGGTTGCGTCGCCGCGAGGCGCAGGCCCGCTGTCCGGAGCTGGTCGTGCTCGCCCCGGATGCCGAACGGGACGCGCGGCTGTTCGAGCCGGTGGTGGCCGCGGTGCAGGAGGTGGCGCCCGGCGTCGAGGTGATCCGGCCCGGGCTCGTCGCGCTGTCCGCCCGTGGGCCGGTGGGCTACTTCGGCGGTGAGCAGCAGGCCGCCGAGCGGCTGGTCGACCAGGTGGCCGCGCGCACCGGGGTGGAGTGCCAGATCGGGATCGCCGACGGGTTGTTCGCCGCGGTGCTCGCCGCCCGGCAGGGGGTGAGTGTCGAGCCCGGCGGGACACCGGCGTTCCTCGCGCCGCTCGGCGTCGAGGAACTCGACCGGGAGCCGGAAGTCGACCGGTCCGGGCTGGTCAGCCTGTTGCGCAGGCTCGGGCTGCGCAGTCTGGGGGCGTTCGGGTCGCTGTCGGCGTCCGATGTCGCGTCCCGGTTCGGGGCCGACGCCGTGCTGGCGCATCGGCTGGCCCGCGGGCTCGACCCGCGCCCACCGGTGCGCCGGTGTCCCCCCGGGGAGCTCGCGGTGGAGGTCGAGCTCGACCCCCCGGTCGACCGGGTCGACGCTGCCGCGTTCGCCGCGCGCGGACTGGCCGAGCGGCTGCACCGGGTGCTCGCCGGGCACGGACTGTCCTGCACCCGGCTGGGGGTGGCGGCCTGGACCGAGGCCGGCGATGAGCTGCTGCGGATCTGGCGATGTGCCGAGCCGCTCACCCCGGCCGGCACCGCCGACCGGGTGCGCTGGCAGCTCGACGCCTGGCTCGCCCGCGGCGGGTCGGGTGCGCTCACCCGGGTGCGGCTGGTCCCGGAGGAGACGGTCGCCGCCGGCGCGCTGCAGCTGGGTCTGTGGGGCGAGGTCGGAGAGACCGACGAGCGGGCGGGGCGCGCGCTGGTCCGGGTGCAGACGCTGCTCGGGCCTGACGCGGTGGTCACCGCGGCGCTCATCGGTGGGCGCGACCCGGGGGAGCGGGTCCGGCTGGTGCCGTGGGGTGATGACCGCGGGGCGCCGGGCCCGGTGCCCTCCTCCGGCCCGGTGATCGCCGTTTCGGAGCCGGGAGCCGCGCCGGTCGCGGCGGCGGGCTCCGAGATGCCGATCATGAATGATCGTCCGTCCCACGGCCCTGCGGCCCGGGGAGGCCGTGGGTATCCGACGGTCCCCCAGCACGGCAGGTGGGAGGGCGGGCGGCGCAGCCGGTCGGTGCGCAGCGCACGCCCAGCGATCCGCGACCCGATACCGGTCTGGCCGGGCAGGCTCCCGCCGCCCTCTCCCGCCACCGTCCCGCCCGAGCCGCTGCCCGTCGAACTGCTCGACGCCACAGGCAGGCCGGTTGTGCTCGTCGCGGCCGACCGGCTCGGGGCGCCCCCGCATCGGATCGCCGTGCTCGGCGGACCGGCCGGAGCCGTCACGGGGTGGGCGGGACCGTGGCCGTTGTGGCAGCGGTGGTGGGTGCCCGGGACCCCCAGCGGGGCGCGGCTGCAGGTGCTCCTCGACGACGGGGTGGCGCTGTTGCTGTCCGGCCGGCCGGAGGGGTGGTGGATGACCGGGATCTACGACTGACCACTCGGCAGGTCAGCCGGCCACCGGCCAGTAGAGCTCGGTACGCAGGTGGCACGGGTCCATGCCGGGCGAGGGCTCGGTGACGTACACCTCCCATGTGTCCGCCCCCAGGGAGAGGTCCTGTTCCCGCATCCAGGACCGTAGGCGTTCCCAGGAGGCTCCGAGCCCGTCGAACGAGCCGAGGTGGACCAGTCGTGCGACCCGCCCGCCGGGCAGCGAGCCTGCGATGACGTCGCCGTCCGGTCGGATCGCGGGATCGGTGGCGAATCCGACCTCGAGATCGACCGTCCGGCCCGGAAGCCCGTGGTAGAGCGCGAACGCGGGACTCGTGATCGCCACCTGCTGAGCCGCGATCGTCTCGGCCAGAGTGCGGAAGGACCGGTCGAAGAAGCCGCGAAGATCGGTCACGGCGACGACGCCATGGATGACCGCCGTGGTCGCGGGACGCGCGTTCACCAGTTCCGGCTCGAACACGCCGGTCTCGGCGCCGGGTCGGTTCATGGTCATGGTCTCCTTCTGGCTTCGGATGCGCTCTCCCGGTGTAGACCGGACGGCGACCCGGAACTCATCGATCGACGCCGTCGAGGCGGTGGTCCTGTGGACAACCCCCACTCGATGCGAACGTATGTTCGAGTATGCTCGGGTGTGTGGGCTTCACCAATCCCGATGTCAGCTGGGCAGAGCTGGAAGCACTGCTGTCGGGCCGTCCGCGCGGCGGTGCGAGTCACGTCGGCGGGCCGCGGTGGGGCGACGGCGGCGACAGCCCGGCCTGGTCGCGCACACGCGAGCCGTATCGGGGCTCGGTCGAGGCGCCGCCCGGCCCGCGCGTGCCCTATGCGGAACTGCACTGCCACTCCAACTTCAGCTTCCTCGACGGCGCGAGTCATCCCGAGGAGCTGGTCGAGCAGGCGGCCCGGCTGGGGCTCGACGCGATCGCGCTCACCGACCACGACGGCATGTACGGCGTGGTCCGCTTCGCCGAGGCGGCGGCGGAGCTCGGGGTGAAGACGATCTTCGGGGCGGAGCTGAGCCTGGGGCTGACCGCACCGCAGAACGGGGTGCCCGACCCCGAGGGCACTCACCTGCTGCTGCTGGCCCGCGACCCCGAGGGCTATCGAGCGCTGTGCCGCACGATCAGCGCCGCCCAGTTGCGCGGCGGGGAGAAGGGACGCCCGGTCTACGACCTCGACGAGATCGTCGCCGATACCGCAGGGCATGTGCTGGCGCTCACCGGCTGCCGCAAGGGCGCGGTCCGCCGCGCCCTGCGCCACGGTGGGCCCGGCGCGGCGGTGCGCGCCCTGGGTGATCTCGTCGACCGGTTCGGCCGGGAGCACATGGCCGTCGAGCTCACCCACCACGCGTTGCCGGGCGACACCGAGCGCAACGACGCGCTGGCCGAGGTCGCGAAGCTGGTGGGGGTTCCGACGGTGGCCACCACCGCGGCCCACTACGCCGTTCCCGGCCGGTTTCCACTGGCCTGTGCCGTGGCCGCGGTCCGGGCCCGGCGCAGCCTCGACGAGGCCGACGGCTGGCTTCCACCGGCCGGTACCGCGCATCTGCGCAGCGGTGCGGAGATGGCGGCCCGGTTCGAGGCCCGCTATCCGGGTGCGGTGGCGCGGGCGGCGGCGTTCGGTGCCGACCTCGCCTTCGAACTGCAGCTCATCGCCCCAAAGCTGCCCGTGTTCCCCGTACCTTCCGGGCACACCGAGGCGAGCTGGCTGCGCGAGCTCACCCAGCGGGGAGTGGCCCAGCGGTACGGCAGCCACGCCGAGTATCCCGAGGCGATCGAGACCGTGGAGCGAGAGCTGCGGATCATCGAGGCCAAGGACTTCTCCGGCTACTTCCTGATCGTGCACGACATCGTGGAGTTCTGCCGCCGGGCCGGCATCCTCTGTCAGGGGCGGGGTTCGGCGGCGAACTCCGCGGTCTGCTACGCCCTCGGCATCACCCAGGTCGACGCGGTGGCGGGCGGTCTGCTGTTCGAGCGCTTCCTGTCCCCGGCCCGCGACGGCTACCCCGATATCGACCTGGACATCGAGTCGGGGCGCCGCGAGGAGGCCATCCAGTACGTCTACCGCCGTTACGGGCGGGACTGCGCCGCGCAGGTGGCCAATGTGATCACGTACCGGCCGCGCTCAGCGGTCCGTGACATGGCCAAAGCGCTGGGTTTCTCCCCGGGGCAGCAGGACGCCTGGAGCAAACAGATCGAGCGCTGGCACGGGATCGATGCCGGTAGCGTCCCCGCGGGCCTGCCGTCGCAGGTGCTCGCGCTGGTCGACGAACTACTCGGCTTCCCGCGTCACCTCGGCATCCACTCCGGAGGCATGGTGATCTGCGACCGGCCGGTCTCCGAGGTCGTTCCGGTGGAGTGGGCGCGGATGGCCGAGCGCACCGTCGTGCAGTGGGACAAGGACGACTGCGCGGCCGCCGGGCTGGTGAAGTTCGATCTGCTCGGACTGGGCATGCTCACCGCCCTGCACACGATGATCGACCTCGTTGCCGTCCACCACGACCGGCGGGTCGAGCTGCACGAACTGCAGCCGAACGACCCCGAGGTGTACGAGATGCTGCAGCGGGCCGATTCGGTCGGGGTGTTCCAGGTGGAGTCCCGGGCCCAGATGGCGACGCTGCCCCGCCTACGGCCCCGGCGGTTCTACGACCTCGTGGTGGAGGTCGCGCTGATCCGCCCCGGTCCGATCCAGGGCGGATCGGTGCACCCCTACATCCGGCGCCGCAACGGGCTGGAGGAGTGGGACTACGACCACCCGCTGCTCAAGGGTGCGCTGGAGAAGACCCTGGGGGTGCCGCTGTTCCAGGAGCAGCTCATGCAGATCGCGGTCGATGTCGCCGGGTTCTCCGCCGCCGATGCCGACGAGCTGCGTCGCGCCATGGGCGCCAAACGCTCGACGGAGAAGATGCAGCGGCTGCGCGGCCGGTTCTTCGCCGGGATGGCCGCCAACGGGATCACCGGCGAGGTCGCGGACACGATCTTCGCCAAGATGCTGGCCTTCGCGAACTTCGGCTTCCCGGAGAGCCATTCGATCAGCTTCGCCTCGCTGGTCTACTACAGCGCCTGGTTCAAGCGTTACTACCCGGCGGCATTCTGCGCCGCACTGCTCAACTCCCAGCCGATGGGCTTCTACTCGCCGCAGTCACTGGTCGCGGACGCCCGGCGGCACGGGGTGGTGGTGCGCGGGCCGGACGTCAACCTCGGCGGCGCGCAGGCCGTGCTGCAGCCCGATCCGGGCAGCGCGGGTGGACAGGCGATCCGGTTGGGGCTCGGCGAGGTGCGCACGGTCGGAGCGGAGCTGGCCGAGCGGATCGAGGCGGAGCGAAGGCGCGAGGGGCGCTACCGCGACCTGACCGACCTGGCTCGCCGGGTGCGGCTCACCGCGCCGCAGGCCGAGGCGCTGGCGACGGCGGGGGCGTTCGGCTGCTTCGGGATCGATCGGCGCTCGGCGCTGTGGGCGGCCGGGGTGGTCGCGGCGGTCCGGCCGGAGCACCTCCCGGGTACGGCGGTCGGGATCTCTGCGCCCCCGCTGCCGGGAATGACCGATGTGGAGACGACCGTGGCGGATGTGTGGGCGACCGGGATCTCTCCGGACAGTCACCCGATCCAGCACCTGCGCGATCGGCTCGACGCGCTGGGCGCGGTGCGGATCGACCGGCTCGACGAGGTGGGCAGACGGGCGATGGGCAGGACCGCGAGGCGGGCGGGGTATCGGTCCGACCGACGGGTCGACAGTCTCGACCCCTACGACCCCGACGTCCGCCCGCCACGGGTGCTGGTCGGCGGTCTGGTCACCCACCGTCAGCGGCCGGCGACCGCGCGCGGAGTCACGTTCCTCAACCTCGAGGACGAGAGTGGGATGCTCAATGTCACCTGCTCGGAAGGGCTGTGGGCGCGCTATCGGGCGGTGGCGATCGCGAGCCCGGCGCTGCTGGTCCGCGGCAGGCTCGAACGCAGCCCGGAAGGTGTGCTCAATCTCGTCGCCGACCGGCTGCACCGGCTCACGCTCGCGGTACCCGTCCGGTCCCGGGACTTCCGGTGATGGGGTCCCGGGACCGGACGGGGATGGCGGTGACTACTTGACGACGGCGTTGCCCACCGGCAGGGCGCGGCCGCCCAGTTCCTGGCTCATCGCGCCGATGTACAGGTAGATCCCGATCGCGGTGAACAGCAGCACGGCGAGCCCACCCGCGTTGAGCAGGGTGGTGGAGCCGGACAGCACACCGGAGAGCACCAGCACGACGGCGATGTCCACCACCACGAACAGCGCGGTGAAGGCCAGCGGGAGTCGCAAGGTGGCCAGTGTCAACGCGATGAAGACCACCAGCCACGAGATCAGGAAGGTCGCCTGGACGGACTGGATCTGGCCGGCGAGGGCCTCGCCGGTGGCGAGCCCGAACCAGCCGTTGACCAGGCCCATCACCAGGAGCCCGAAGCTCATCCAGAACGCGGCGAAGGTTCCGAAGATCCCCGCGACCGCGCTCTGCCCGATCCTGGCGGCCCAGACGGCCCCGAACGCGACTCCGAGTCCCGCGCTGATGAACACCGCGGGGATCAATCCGCCGGGAACCGGCAGGTAGTTGAGCAGCCACAGGCCCAGGGTGGTTCCGCCGACGCAGAACGTCGGAAGGGCCACCAACGACGGGTTTCCGGGTGGCGCCGCGGGCGCTTCCGGCTCGGCAGCGGCGTGCGCTCCTGCCTGGACGTCACTGTCAACGCTCATGACTCGCTCCTCGCTGAGACGATCGCCGGCGGGCCGCCGGGTCCGTTGATTGTGGGTAGCGCCACATCACGCTGGCACCTGATCGACCGGGCAGAATCCGCCCCCTACCAGGTGATTTCCCGGCGGGGCTGGGATCACGGAACGGAACGAACCGGTCATCCCTCGCCTCTCCGGAGCGCGGTCGCAGTTTGCGCCTCCGCGGACCGCGCGGGGTCGGTCGTCTCGAATTGAGACGCTGGGTCAATATGCGATAACGGAGAGTCGTCGGTGCGGGTCCGCCGTCGGATGGACGCGCCTCTGGGAGTATGGAGCCGTGACGGCGACGCTGATGGATGGCCGGGCCACCCTGGATGCGATCCTCGCCGAGCTCGTGGGGCGGGTGGAGAAGCTGGCGGCCGCCGGGGCGACGCCCGGGCTGGGGACGGTCCTCGTCGGACGGGACCCGGGGTCGCAGACCTACGTCCGCGCCAAGCATCGGGACTGCGCCACGGTCGGCATCGCCTCGATCCAGCGCGAGCTGCCGGCCGAGGCCGGTCAGGCCGATATCGAGCGGGTGATCGACGAGCTCAATGCGGACCCCGCGTGTACCGGATATCTCGTGCAGCTTCCGCTGCCGAGGCGGTTGGACGTCGGGGCGGTGCTGGAACGCATCGACCCGGCCAAGGATGCCGACGGGCTGCATCCGCTGAACCTGGGCCGGCTGCTGCTGGGTGAGCCGGGGCCGCTGCCCTGCACACCGCGCGGGATCGTCGAGCTGTGCCGACGTCATGGCGTCGAGTTGAACGGTGCGCGGGTCACGGTGGTCGGCCGCGGCGTGACGGTCGGCCGTCCGCTTGCCCTGTTGCTCTCCCGGCGCAGCGAGAACGCGACGGTGACGCTGTGCCACACCGGCACCCGTGACCTGGCCACGGAGGTCCGGCGAGCCGATGTGGTGGTCGCCGCGGCGGGTTCTCCGGGACTGATCACCGCCGAGATGGTGCGACCGGGCGCGGTGGTCCTCGACGTCGGGGTCACCCGCACCGATCTCGGGATCGTGGGTGATGTCGATCCGGAGGTCGCCGAGGTGGCTGGGCTGCTGGCCCCGATGCCCGGGGGCGTGGGCCCGATGACGCGGGCGATGCTGGTGACGAACGTGGTGGAGGCCGCCGAACGGAGCGTGTCGGAGTGAGCCTCCTCCGCCGCCTCGACGCGCGTGTTCAGCTCTCGACGCACGGGCCGCTGCTGTTGGTGTTGCTGATCATGGCACTCGGTCTCGTGCGGGTGCTCACCGCGCACTGGCGGCAGGGATCGGTTTTGCTCGGCGGTGCGCTGCTGGTGGCGGCGGTGCTGCGGATCCTTCTGCCGGACAATCGGATCGGCCTGCTGGCCATCCGCAGCCGGGTCATCGACGTGCTGTGTTACTCGGGGTTCGGCCTGGTCATGATCGTGCTGGCGATGACCATCACGCGGGCCACGCTCTCCCTCCCGTGAGGCCGGGCAGCGCCACATCGGGCGCCCGAACGCCTAGCAGTACGCTCGTACCGGTACCACGAGTCCCGAGAGGAGAGCCCGGCCGACATGGCGAAGATCAAGGTCGAGGGCACTGTCGTCGAGCTCGACGGCGATGAGATGACCCGGATCATCTGGCAGTTCATCAAGGACAAACTGATCCACCCGTACCTCGACGTCAACCTCGAGTACTACGACCTGGGCATCGAGTCCCGTGACAAGACCGACGACCAGATCACGGTCGACGCAGCGAACGCCATCAAGCGTCACGGCGTGGGCGTGAAGTGCGCGACGATCACGCCGGACGAGGCCCGCGTCGAGGAGTTCGGCCTCAAGAAGATGTGGCGGTCGCCGAACGGGACGATCCGTAACATCCTCGGCGGCGTGATCTTCCGCGAGCCGATCATCATCTCCAATATCCCGCGGCTCGTTCCCGGGTGGACCAAGCCGATCATCATCGGCCGCCACGCGTTCGGCGACCAGTACCGCGCCACCGACTTCCGGTTCCCCGGCGAAGGCACGCTGACGGTCACCTTCACCCCGGCCGACGGTTCCGAGCCGATCCAGCACGAGGTGTTCCAGGCGCCCGGCTCCGGTGTCGCGATGGCGATGTACAACCTCGACGACTCGATCCGTGACTTCGCGCGGGCGTCGATGAACTACGGTCTCACCCGGAACTACCCGGTGTACCTCTCGACCAAGAACACGATTCTCAAGGCCTATGACGGTCGGTTCAAGGACCTGTTCGCCGAGGTCTTCGAGACGGAGTTCAAGGACAAGTTCGAGGCGGCCGGGCTCACCTACGAGCACCGGCTCATCGACGACATGGTCGCGGCCGCGTTGAAGTGGGAGGGCGGATATGTCTGGGCCGCCAAGAACTACGACGGCGACGTCCAGTCCGACACCGTCGCGCAGGGTTTCGGCTCGCTGGGGCTCATGACCAGCGTGCTGATGACCCCGGATGGCCGGACCGTGGAGGCCGAGGCCGCACACGGCACCGTCACCCGGCACTTCCGCCAGCACCAGGCCGGGAAGCCGACCTCGACCAACCCGATCGCGTCGATCTACGCCTGGACCCGTGGCTTGGCCCACCGCGGCAAGCTGGACGGCAACGCCGAGTTGATCGGCTTCGCCGCCGCGCTCGAGGACGTCGTCGTCAGGACCGTCGAGAGCGGGAAGATGACCAAGGACCTCGCGCTGCTGATCGACAAGGACGCGCCGTTCCTCACGACCGAGGAGTTCCTGGCCGCGCTGGACGAGAACCTGCAGGCCGCCAGAGCCTGACGGTCGTTCGGCCGAGCGAGGCGGGTGGCGGGATGGCCACTCCCGCCGCCCGCTCTTGATCATTTCCCCCGATCGATGCCGTTGCCAGCCTGGTGCGCTCCGCTACGGTGATCCAAACTGCGCGCCGGGAGAGGGTCATGGCCAAGATCAAGGTGCCCAAGCTGGAGGCATCGACGTTCCGGGGGTGGACCTTCGTGCTGGTCGCCGGGGCGGTGCTCACGGTGCTCGCGATGATCGACCGTGGGGGGCTGACCGGGCTTGCCACCGGACGGACGGGCTGTGTCATGACGGTGACCGCGAGCGAGGTCAACATCCGCTCGACTCCCGGCACCGAACTGGCGCCGGTCGGTCTCCTCCGGCAGGGCGATGAGACCGACGCCCAGCGCGTCATCACCAACGGCTTCCGTCAGCTCGCCGGCGAGGGCCGCTGGGTACTCGACGCGAGTCTGACGCCGACTGCGGGCAGCCGCTGTTGAGCCTGCCTCCGAGTCCTGGTCCGCTCACGGTCAGCTCGGTCAACCTCAACGGGATCCGGGCGGCCGGGCGGAAGGGCTTCACCGCGTGGCTGGCCTCCAGCACCGCGGATGTGGTCTGCCTGCAGGAGGTCCGGGCCCGCCCGGAGGATCTGCCCGCCGACCTGCTCGCCATGGTGCGCGATCGAGGCTGGCGGCTCACCCTCGCGCCGTGCGAGAGCGCACCGGGCCGCAGCGGCGTCGCGGTGCTGACCCGCACCGAGCCGGAGGCGGTGCGGGTCGGCATCGGCGTGGCGGAGTTCGCGGACTCGGGCCGCTACCTCGAGGTCGATCTACCCGGGCTGACCGTCGCGTCGCTGTATCTGCCCAAGGGCGCCGCGGGCACGCCCAGGCAGGAGGAGAAGGACCGGTTCCTGGCCGGGTTCGCGCCGTACCTGGCCGAACGCCGGGAGAAGGCCGCGGCGGAGGACCGCGAGGTGCTCGTGTGCGGCGACTGGAATATCGCCCACACCCGCGCCGATCTGCGCAACTGGCGTGGGAACGGCACGAACTCCGGGTTCCTGCCGCACGAGCGGGAGTGGATCGGGTCGCTGTTCGCATCGGGTTATGTCGATGTGGTGCGCGCGCTGCATCCGGACGTCGACGGGCCGTACACGTGGTGGTCGTATCGCGGTCGAGCCTTCGACAACGACACCGGCTGGCGCATCGACTACCACGTCGCGACCCCCGGTCTCGCGGCTCGCGCCCGCAGCGCCGTGGTGGAGCGCGCACCCGGCTACGACCGGCGCTGGTCCGACCACGCGCCGGTCACCGTGCGATATCGGCGCTGAGTGGAGCGTGCGGAACGAACATCGGCGCTGAGTGGAGTGTGCGGAACGAACATCGGCGCTGAGTGGAGCGTGCGGAACGAACATCGGCGCTGAGTGGAGCGTGCGGAACGAACATCGACGCTGAGCGGGCGCCCCGGGTGTCCCGGGGTCGTGGTGCGGCTGGGCATGGTCGAATGCTCGGGTGAGTAGCTCGCCGAATCCCGAGCGGTCCGAGGCAGTCAGCCACCCCAGCGTCGATCGCGTCCGTGCCCATCTGACCACCGCCGGGGCCGACCCGGCGAGCGTCGCGGGGCTGCGGATCCTTCCCGATGCGGTCGCGACGGCGGCCGCGGCGGCAGCGGCGCTCGACGTCGAGGTGGGGCAGATCGCGAACTCACTGGTCTTCGATGCCGACGGGGTCCCGTTGCTCGTCCTCACCTCCGGGGCGCACCGGGTGGACACGGTCAAGGTCGCGGCGCTGGTGGGAGCGAATCGGGTGCGGCGGGCGAGCCCGGAGTTCGTGTACGCCGCCACCGGGCAGCGGATCGGCGGGGTCGCGCCGGTCGGGCACCCGGAGCCGTTGCGCACTCTGGTCGACCGCGCGCTCGAGGGCTACCCGCGGATCTGGGCCGCCGGTGGGATCCCGCATGCGGTGTTCCCGACCACCTTCGCCGAGCTGCTGAGGGTGACCCGCGGCACACCGGCCGACGTCGCCTAGCGGGTTGTCGAGCGCACCGTGGGCCTGCCTCATCGAGGTGGACCTAGTGTGGCCTCATGACTGACGCGCTCCCCTGTCCGGCTCCCGTCGAGCGGACCCCGTCGCCGGCCGCGTTGCGCCGAGCCCTGCGTCGGGCGTGTGACGGTGCGGTCCTGGACGTCACCGAGGCCGCCGTGCTGCTGGCCGCTCGTGGCGACGAGCTCGACCAGCTGCTGGATGCGGCGGCCCGGGTGCGCGATGCGGGTCTGGTCGAGGCCGGTCGCCCCGGGGTGGTGACGTACTCGCGCAAGGTGTTCATCCCGCTGACCCGGCTGTGCCGGGACCGTTGCCACTACTGCACGTTCGCGACCGTGCCGCATCGGGTGCCCGCGGCGTTCCTCGAGCGGGAGGAGGTGCTCGAGATCGCGCGGGCCGGGGCGGCGGCGGGGTGCAAGGAGGCGTTGTTCACTCTCGGTGATCGTCCGGAGGAGCGTTGGCCCGCGGCGAAGGAGTGGCTGACGGCCCGCGGGTATGACTGCACGCTGGACTACCTGCGCTCCTGCGCGATCGCGGTGCTGGAGGAGACCGGGCTGCTGCCGCATCTGAACCCGGGGGTGATGAGCTGGGAGGAGCTGACCCGGCTCAAGCCGGTGGCGCCGAGCATGGGGATGATGCTGGAGACCACCGCGACCCGGCTGTGGAGCGAGCCGGGCGGGCCGCACTTCGGCAGCCCGGACAAGGAACCCGCGGTCCGGCTGCGCTGCCTGGTCGATGCGGGCCGGGTCGGCGTGCCGTTCACCACGGGGATCCTCATCGGCATCGGGGAGACCCGGACCGAACGCGCCGAGTCGATCTTCGCGATTCGCGCGGCGGCGCGGGCGCACGGGCACGTGCAGGAAGTCATCGTGCAGAACTTCCGGGCCAAACCCGATACCGCGATGGCTCGCGACCCGGACGCGGATCTCGCCGATCTGGCCGCGACCATCGCCGTGGCCCGCCTGGTGCTGGGGCCCAGGATGCGGATCCAGGCGCCGCCGAACCTGGTGGGGGACGAGTTCGCGCTGATGCTGCGGGCGGGGATCGATGACTGGGGTGGGGTTTCGCCGGTCACCGCCGATCACGTGAACCCGGAGCGGCCGTGGCCGGCGATCGAGGAGCTCGCGGCGCGGTCCGCCGAGTCGGGTTTCACGCTGCGCGAGCGGCTGACCGTCTATCCGCGGTATGTGCGGGCGGGGTCGCCGTGGATCGACACCCGGTTGCACGGGCATGTCGCGGCGCTGGCCGACCCGGCCAGCGGGCTGGCGAACGAGTCGGCGCGGGTGGAGGGCAGGCCGTGGCAGGAGCCCGACGGCGGGTTCGACTCGGCCGGACGGGTCGACTTGAACACGTCGATCGACACCACGGGGCGACGCAGCGACCGGCGTGGTGACTTCGACTCGGTGTACGGCGACTGGGATGCGGTGCGTGCCGAGCTGGTCGCATTCCCGGGCGCCGCGTCGCCGACCGGCGGGGGTCGCGCGCCCGAGCGGCTCGACGCCGAGGTACGCGCCGGTCTGGGGCTGGCCGCGTCCGATCCCGCGGCGCTGCTCGACCCGGTCAACGCCGCGGCTGCGCTGGCCCTGCTGACCTGCGAGGGGGCGGCGCTGGAGGAGCTGGCCGGGCTCGCGGACCGGCTGCGCGCCGAGGTGGTCGGTGAGCCGGTCACCTACGTGGTCAACAGGAACATCAACTTCTCCAACGTGTGCTACGTCGGCTGCCGGTTCTGCGCCTTCGCGCAGCGGGAGCGCGATGCGGACTCGTTCCGGCTCTCGCTCGACGAGGTCGCCGCGCGGGCGGTGGAGGCGGCCGAGGCCGGGGCGACCGAGGTGTGCATGCAGGGTGGGATCGACCCGCGGTTGCCGGTCGGCTTCTACGCCGATCTGGTGCGGGCGGTGAAGGCCGCGGTGCCCGCCCTCCACGTGCACGCGTTCTCGCCGATGGAGGTCGTGTCCGCGGCGGCGAAGGCCGGGGTGCCGACCGCCGAGTGGCTGGCGGAGCTGCGCGAGGCCGGGCTGGACTCCATCCCCGGGACCGCGGCGGAGATCCTCGACGACGAGGTCCGGTGGGTGCTGACCAAGGGCAAGCTCCCGGCGGCGCAGTGGATCGAGGTGGTCACCGCCGCACACGCCCTGGGTATCCCGTCCTCCTCGACGATGATGTACGGCCATGTCGACGGCCCGCAGCATTGGCTGGGTCATCTGCGCACCCTGGCCCGGATCCAGGACACCGCCCGCGAGCACGGCAAGGCCGGGTTCACCGAGTTCGTCCCGCTGCCGTTCGTGCACCACAACGCCCCGATCTACCTGGCCGGGATCGCCCGCCCGGGCCCGACCGAGCGCGACAACCGGGCGGTGCACGCGTTCGCCCGGCTGGCCCTGCACGGGCGGATCGACCATGTGCAGTGCTCGTGGGTGAAGCTCGGTGACGCGCAGGCCGCCCGGATCCTGGCCGGCGGGGCCGACGACATGGGCGGCACCCTGATGGAGGAGACGATCTCCCGGATGGCCGGCTCGGAGAACGGCTCGCAGCGGTCGGTGGCCGAGCTGACCGCGATCGCCGCCGCCGCCGGACGGCCGGTCCGCCAACGCACCACCACCTACGCCCACCCCGGGGAGGGTGAGCCGGGCGTACCGTGACCGCCATGGGTGTCCTCGGTGAGCTGTTCCCCGGGCCGAAGATCCGCGACGAGGCCGGCGAGGCCGGCGACGGCGAGAAATGGCGGCTCGGTCCGATCGACCTGGAGACCGGGACGGTGGTGGTGCATCGAGTCCCGGCCGCGGAGCCGCCCGAGACCACCGTCGGCGAGCTCGCCGCCGATTCCTGACCCGCCGTCGCGCCCGGTTTCGGCCGCTCGGGGGGTGAACCGGCGGGTCGGTGACGGGGTCCGTCCGGCGACGGGGGAGGCCTCTGCGGTGGATCGGTGGGGCGGGCGGTGGTCGTCGGCGCGCCGTTGCCGCTCACTAGGATCGGCTCATGACCGGGACCGCTCCCACCACCGATCGCCGCCCGCGGGTACTGTCCGGCATCCAGCCGACCGCCGACTCGTTCCACCTCGGTAACTACCTGGGCGCGATCCGGCAGTGGGTGGCTCTGCAGAACGACCACGACGCGTTCTACTTCGTCCCCGACCTGCACGCGATCACCGTCGAGCACGATCCGAAGACGCTCGCCGCGCGCACCCGCAACGCCGTCGCGCAGCTGCTCGCCCTGGGGCTCGATCCCGACCGCTGCACCGTGTTCGTCCAGTCCCACGTTCCCGAGCACGCCCAGCTCGCCTGGGTGCTGGGCTGCCTCACCGGCTTCGGTGAGGCCAGCCGGATGACCCAGTTCAAGGACAAGGCCTCCAAGCAGGGGGCCGACCGCGCCACCGTCGGCCTGTTCACCTACCCCATCCTGATGGCCGCTGACGTGCTGCTCTATCAGGCCGACCGGGTTCCCGTCGGGGAGGACCAGCGCCAGCATCTCGAGCTCACCCGCGATCTCGCGCAGCGGTTCAACTCTCGGTTCGGCACGGCGTTCGTGGTGCCCGAGCCGTACATCCTCACGGGCGCGGCGAAGATCCAGGACCTGCAGGACCCGGCGATGAAGATGAGCAAGTCCGCGTCCACCCCGGCGGGGATCGTGGAGCTGCTCGACGACCCGAAGGTGTCGGCGAAGAAGATTCGTTCGGCGGTGACCGACGCCGAACGGGAGATCCGGTTCGACCCCGAGGCCAAACCGGGTATCGCCAACCTGCTGACGATCTACTCCGCGCTCACCGACAAGAAGGTCAGTGAGTTGGAGGCCGACTATGCGGGTAAGGGATACGGAGATCTGAAGAAGGACCTGGCCGAGGTCGTCGCTGACTTCGTTGCCCCGTTGCGGGAACGGGTGCAGGGATATCTCGATGACCCGGCCGAACTCGATCGGGTGCTCGCACGCGGGGCGACGCGGGCGGGTGAGGTCGCCAGTGCGACGCTGGCGTCCGTCCATACCAAGATCGGCTTTCTGCCGCCGACGACGTGAGGTGAGCCCGCTGGCTGTCGATCAGAAGACCGCAGGGAGCGAGATCGACGACACGGGGCCCGGCAGGGTCGAACGGCTGCGTGCGCGCCACCCCTGGCTCGACCACATCGGCCGAGCCGCCGAGCGCTATCAGAAGCGGCACGGAGACCACTACGCCGCCGCGATCACCTACTTCAGCGTGCTCGCTCTCGTGCCCCTGTTGATGATCGCCTTCTCGGCCGCTGCCTTTGTGCTGCGCGCCCAGCCCGGTCTGCTCCAGCAGTTGCAGGCCGGCATCACCGAGGCGGCGCCCGGTCCGCTCGGCGACACCCTCAACGGGATCGTCAACACCGCGATCAGCCAGGCCGGCGCGGTCGGGGCGCTGGGCCTGCTCGGCGCGCTCTACTCGGGTATCGGTTGGATGAGCAACCTGCGCGAGGCACTCTCCGAGCAGTGGGCGCAGGTGGAGCAGCCCTCGAACGTGGCGAAGAAGCTGGTGCTCGACCTCGCGGCGCTGGTCGGACTCGGAATCTCGCTCGTGGTTGCGCTCGCGGTGACGGCTGTGGGGACCGGGTTGGGTCGCACGCTGCTCGATCTCGTCGGGCTCGGTGAGCAGGGCTGGGCCCGGTTCCTGCTCGGGGTGGCGGGCGTCGTGCTGGGGTTGGTGGCGAACTGGCTGGTCTTCCTCTGGGTGATCGCCCGGCTTCCGCGCGCGCCCGTGTCGGCGCGTAGCGCGGTCAAAGCGGCGCTGCTGGGCGCGATCGGGTTCGAGATCCTGAAGCAGATCATGGCGGTCTATCTGCGGGCGGTGGCCGCTTCGCCGGCCGGCGTCGCGTTCGGCTCGATCATCGGTCTGCTGATCTTCGCCTTCTTCGTCTCGCGGTTCCTGCTGTTCGTCACCGCCTGGGCGGCAACCGCCCGGGAGAACGAGCCGCCGCAGCCCGCCCCGGTGCCCGGGCCCGCGGTGATCCGTCCCGAGGTCGCCGCGTACTCCGGTCCGGACGGGCGCACCGCCGCGGGCCTCCTCGGTGTCGGAGCGGTGCTGGGGCTGCTGGGGATGCGGTTCCTCGGCGACACCACCCGCCGCCGCTAGCCCCCCGCCCGCGAGTCGCGGTATTTCCGTGCGCGAGTCGCGGTATTTCCGTGACCGAGTCGCGGTCAGCGCGATATCCGACGGCGTCCGATCACCACGACGGCCAGCGTGACGACGGCGACCACGGTGCCGAACCCGGCGAGCAGCTGGGCTGAGGTCAGCCCACCCCCCGTACCGGTTGCACCGCTTGCCGCCTGCGCGCCGGGGCCGTTCCCCGTGGTCTGCGTCGCGACCGGACGCTCGGGGGCCGCCGCCACGAGCGTCCCGACCGACGTCGACGCCGGCAGCGAGAACCCGTGGTCGAGCAGTGCCGCGGCTTGGCGCCACATCGGCACGGGGCGTTGCTCGCCACGCACTAGCGCGACGACCAGTCGCCGCCCGTCCCGCAGCGCCGCTCCGACGAACGTGTGCCGGGCCGCGTCGGTGAACCCCGTCTTCCCCCCGATGGCTCCGGGGTAGTGCAGCAGCAACTGGTTGTCGGTGTAGACCTGGAAACCGGGCTTGTCCCCGAAGCCGGGGAAATCGACCGAGGGGGTGGCGATCAGCCGAGCGAACTCCGGCCTGTCCAGAGCCGCCCGGAACAGCAACGCGAGGTCGTAGGCCGAGGTGGACATCCCGGGGCCGTCCAGGCCGGACGGCGTTGCGGGCCGGGTGTCGAGGGCGCCGAGCCGGGCCGCCTCGGCGCTCATCGCGGCCAGTGTCGTGGGGATGCCGCCGAGCGAACGGGCCAGCGCGTTGGCGGTGTCGTTGCCGGAGTTGAGGAGCAACCCGGCGAGTAGCTGCCGGACGGTGTACTGGCCGCCCGGGCCGATGCCGGCGCGGCTGCCCTCGACATTCGCGTCGTCGGCGGTGCCCACCACGACGGTGTCGAGGTCGAGACGCTCCAGCACCACCAGCGCAGTCAAGATCTTCAACGTCGATGCCGGGCGGTGCCGCCCGTGCGGATCGTGCGCCTCGAGCACGGCGCCGGTGTCGAGATCGGCGACGACCCAGCCCGCCGCGCTGACCTCCGGGGGTGGGCTGGCGCCGGGGGCGAGCACATCGCCGCACGAGCCGAGCCGCGGCCCGCCCACGGGTTCGCGGGGGACGGGCAGTGGTGCCGGCGGGGGCGCACCGGAGACGAGTTCCTCCGGCGCGGGCGGCGGCGGAGGCGCTTCCTGCCCGGGGCAGACGCCGACAGGACCGGGAAAGGCCTGCGACGCGGCGGCGATCGGCACGATCGGTGTGGTCGCAAGGGCCGGCGAACCTCCCAGGCCCACGACGATCAGCGCCGCCGCTGCGCGCAGCACCGCCCAACGGACCCCGGCCACGCCAGGAATCTAGTCCAGGTGGTGGATGCCCAACAGCGCGAGAGCGGCGCCATGCGTCCCTGGGGCGCAGCCGCGTCGGTGGCAGTGGTCGGGCACGATGGTGGTCGATGCACGAGTACCGGAGCCCCCGCACCCCCGGCGGCCGACAGGCCGGGCCCGGCGGCGGCCCCGGGCCGGTGCCGGGCGGGCCACGCCGCCCGAGCGCGGCGCGCCCGCCCGTCGAGCCGCCGACCACTCGTCTGCCCGCAACGCCGCAGGCCCGGCCTCGCCCGGCGCCGGAGGCGGAGGCGCCGACGCAGCGGATCGCCCCCGTCCCGCCGACGGACCCGGCGACGGGCGAGGGCCGCTCGTCGCTGATGCGGTCGAGCGGTGTCATGGCGGTCGCCAGCCTGGTCAGCCGGGTCACCGGTTTCCTGCGGACGCTTGCGCTGGTCGCCGTGCTCGGACTCGGCATCGTCAACGACTCCTACACGGTCGCCAACACGCTGCCGAACATCGTCTACGAGTTGCTCCTCGGCGGGGTGTTGACGAGTGTGATGATCCCGCTTCTGGTCAGGGCCCAGACCGACGACGCCGATGGCGGGGTCCGCTACACCCGGCGGCTGCTGACCCTCACCGGGGTTGCCCTGCTGCTCGCGACCGTCGTCGCGATGCTCGCCGCACCGTCCTTGACGCGGCTGTATCTCGGCACCCAGACCAGCAGTTCGGCCAACCCCGAACTGGCCACGTTGTTCGCGTTCCTGCTGCTGCCGCAGATCTTCTTCTACGGCATCGGTGCCCTTCTCGGCGCGATCCTCAACACCAGGGGTGTGTTCGGCCCGTTCGCCTGGGCGCCGGTACTCAACAACGTGGTGGTGCTCGCCGTGCTGGGGGCCTATGTGGCGGTCCCCGGCCAGATCAGTCTCGACCCCGTTCGGATGGGTGACGCGAAGCTGCTGGTCCTGGGCTTGGGCACCACGCTCGGCATCGTGGTGCAGGCGGTTGTGCTGTTGCCGTCGATGCACCGGATCGGGTTCCGCTACCGCCCGGTGTGGGGTTGGGACCCGCGGCTGACCGCGGCGGGGGGGCTCGCCGGATGGGTCGTGCTCTACGTGTTGATCGGCCAGGCGGGCTACATCGTCACCACTCGGGTCGCGGCCGACGCCGACGCAGGCAGCATCGCCACCTACACCTATGCGTGGCTGCTGCTGCAGGTGCCCTACGGAGTGCTCGGTGTCTCGCTGCTGACCGCGCTGATGCCGCGGATGAGCCGCGCCGCGGCGGAAGGGCGGCCGCACGACGTCGTGGCCGACCTCTCGCTCGGGACGCGGCTGTCCGCCGTGGCGCTCATCCCGATCACGGTGCTGTTGACGCTGTTCGGCACCGAGGTGGGCGTCGCCCTGTTCTCGCTCGGCGCCGGCGGCGCGGGCGGTGGCTCGGCCCGGCTGGGCGCCACCCTGGCGGCCTCGGCGTTCGGTCTGCTGCCCTACGCGGTCACGCTGCTGCAGTTGCGGGTGTTCTACGCGCTCACCGACAGCCGGACCCCGACGCTGATCCAGTTGCTCATCGTCGGCTTCAAGATCCCGCTGTTGTTGCTGTGCCCGGTGCTGCTGGCGCCCGAGCAGGTGGTCCTGGGCCTGGCCGCCGCCAACGCCCTGTCGTTCGTGTTCGGGGCGATGCTCGGGCAGGTGCTGGTGCGCAGGCGGCTCGGCCCGGCTCGTACCGGCGAGATGCTCGGCACCATCGCCCGGACGACCGCGGCGTCGGTCATCGGCGGGGCGCTGGCCTACGGCGTCGTCGCCCTGCTCGATGCCGGTCCGCTGGAGGGTTGGGCCCCGGTCAGCCGCGCCTGGGTCGGGCTCGCGGTCGCGCTGGCCGTCGCCACCCCGGTCACCCTGCTTGCGCTGCGGCTCCTGCGAGTTCGCGAACTCGACCCGCTGTGGCGCAGGCTGCCCGGCCCGCGGCGGGGGCGGAAACGGGCCGGGCCGCGTTGATCAAGCGTCCGGGTCGTCGGTGATCGTGTCGACGGGCACCCCGTTCGGGCTCTTCACCGTGGCCTTGGCCCGGGTCGCCCGGCGCTGCGTCGGACGGGGCGGCGGAGGGGGCGCCTGGACCCCGGTCCCGCGGCCGAGGATGAGCTCCGCGAACGTTGCCATCGCCTCGTCGAGCTGGCCGGCGCTGCGCCGTTCGGACTCCTCGTTCGCCTGATGCACCAGCGCGGTGAGCGCGGCGGTGTCGGGGCGCTGGTCCAGCGCGTTACCCAGCACGCCGAGTGTCGCCTCGACGCCGGTGCCGAGCTCGCCGAGCCGCCCGCCGAGCCCCTCCTCGACCGCATCGAGCCTGCTGGCGACGGCGTCGAGCCGTCCGGCCAACACCTCCAGCCGCTCGGCCAGGGCGTTCAGCATCTCGGTCGGGTCGACGGCCGGGCGCGCCGCCAGGTCCTCGAGCCTGCGGTGCAGCCCGACGCTGGTGTCGCCGAGCAGATTGCGCAGCCCCTCACCGGTCTCGTCGATCGAGCGCACGGCTCCGTCGAGTTGCTCGCGCACCATGCGCTCGACGCCGTCGACGCGTTCCTTGACCGGGGTCCCGACGGCGTTGGGCATGGCGTCGAGGCGCATCTCGTGGCGGTCCAGCCGGTTGTCGAGGTCATCGAGGCGCTTGTGCAGGCCGCCGAGGCGATCGTCCAGGCCGTCCATCCGGCCGGAGACCCCTTCGAGGCGCCCGGCCATGCCGTCGAGCCTGCCGTCGAGCTGGGCGAAGGGCTTGGCCAGCTTGTCGGGCAGCGACTCCAGCGCCCGCGCGACGGAGGAGAGCGCGGCGTCCTGTGCGTCGAGCTTCGCGACGGTCTCGTCGAGTCGCTCGGCGAGCACGCTGACCTCGGTCCGGTCGGGCAGCTCGGTCAGCCGCTTGCGAACCGTGCCGAGGGCGTCGAGCGCGGTGAGTCGGGCGTGGATCTCATCGAGGGAGTCGAAGATCTGCTGCTGTTCGCTGTCACGGATCTCCGCAGCGCGCATGAGCATGCCGCGCATCCGGTCGAACGACAGGGTTGAGTTATCGCTCATGGCTGACCGTGCTTCCTCTGAGCCGGATGGGGAGATGCCCAGAGGGTAGCGAGTCGTCATTCTCACTCGACGGGGCGTGGCCATTAGGCCGGATGGGCTGCTGTCCTCGTCCGATCCGGGATTTGTCCCGGGTCGGTATAGCGTGGGAGGGTGCCTTCGCCGCTGACGATCGAGAACATCCGCGACGCCCCGAAGGTACTGCTTCATGATCACCTCGACGGCGGGCTTCGTCCCGCCACGGTCGTCGAGCTGGCCGACGCGATCAACTACCGGTCATTGCCCACCCGTGACCCTGAACAGCTCGCGGGCTGGTTCCTGGGCGCCGCGCACTCCGGCTCGCTGGAGCGGTACCTGGAGACGTTCGGGCACACCGTCGCGGTCATGCAGACCCGCGAGGCGCTGCGCCGGGTCGCCGCCGAATGCGCGCAGGACCTGGCCGCCGACGGCGTCGTCTACGCCGAGGTCCGGTTCGCCCCGGAGCTGCACGTCGAGCGTGAGCTGGACCTGGACCAGGTCGTCGAGGCCGTACTCGACGGTTTTCGGATCGGGACCGAACGCGCCGCCGCGGGCGGCCGATCGATCAGGATCGGCTGCCTGCTGACGGCGATGCGGCACGCGGCCCGATCCCGGGAGATCGCCGAGCTCGCCGTGCGCTATCGGGACGTCGGGGTGGTCGGGTTCGATATCGCCGGTGCGGAGAAGGGCTACCCGCCCACCCGGCATCTCGACGCGTTCGAGTACGTCCGCCAGCAGAACGCGCATGTGACGATCCACGCGGGTGAGGCGTTCGGGCTGCCGTCGATCTGGGAGGCCATCCAGTGGTGCGGGACCGACCGGCTCGGGCACGGCGTCCGGATCGTCGATGACATCGCGGTCGGCGCCGACGGGACGGCCACCCTCGGACGGCTCGCCGCCTACGTGCGGGACATGCGCATCCCGCTGGAGATGTGCCCGACCTCCAACGTCCACACCGGAGCGGCGCCGTCGCTGGCCGAGCACCCCATCGGGCTGCTGGCGAAGCTGCGGTTCCGGGTCACCGTGAACACCGACAACCGGCTGATGTCGGGCTGCTCGATGACCTCGGAGATGGCGGGGCTCGCCGCGGTCCACGGCTACGACTGGGCCGACCTCGGGTGGTTCACCGTCAACGCGATGAAGTCGGCGTTCATCGGCTTCGACGAGCGGCTGGCGCTGATCAACGACGTGATCAAACCGGCCTACGCGGCGCTCCAGGCCTGACCGTCGGCCGACCCGAATCCGCACGTCGACCTCAGAGGCGGCGGAGCCGGTGTTCCAGCGCGGCGACGAGCCCGCGCCAGCGGGCCGCCTCGGTGTCGAAGGGCGGGCTGGGGGCCAGTCGGGCCGGGTCGGGGCGGATCACGAACGACACCAGCCAGCCCAGGCTCTCCGATTCGGCCAGCGCTTCGCGCGGCTCGTCGTCGCCCGCCCATTCGCCGACGTCGAGCAGCAGTTCGGTGGCCAGGTCCAGCTGGGTGGGATCGACGGCGACGATGCCCTCGGCGATGTCGTGGTCGATTCCGGTGAGCACGTAGGCGTTGAGCTCGTCGACGGTCACCTCGAGCTCGCCAACGGCCGCCCTCTCGACGATGTCGTCCCAGGTCGACGCGGCAACGAGGTCGTGCCCGTCCCGGCCCGCGCCCGCGAGGTGGCGGGCCAGGGCGCGTTCGCTGCCGAACACGTCGATCTTTCCGGCGCTGCCGAGGAAGACCGGCTTGTCGTCGAGGTAGCACCGCAGCGTGACGAACTCGCCGTCCCGGGTGGTGATCCGGATCGGGTCGATGCCGACCTCCTCCCAGAACGTGGCCGCACCCGCACCGGGCGAACCGGCCCGCGCCCCGGCGACCTGCTCGGCCTCGACCTGCACGTCATCGGCGTCGGGTGCGTCCGTGTCCCCGGCGAGCTCGGCGGCCTCCTGCCTGGCGGCCGCGAGGGCCGCGGGATCGACCTGCGGAGTGACCACGAGCGCGTCGAGCGCGTCGATGACGGTGTCCCAGCGGTTGGCGACGGTCTCGACGACCTGGGTCCAGAGCCGCCCGCCCTCCCGCCCGCTGAACGGCAGCGTCCCCTGGTGCAGCAGCGGGAAGCCGGGCGTGGAGTCGAGGATCTCGGTGACCTCCTCGAGGCCGCACACGTCGGCCAGGGACTCGACCATGGCGATGATCGTTGCGAGCTCGGCGATCGTCCAGGTGTCGACCTCGCCCGCGACGAGCTCGGGCACGCCGATGATGTCGTAGCTGTGGGTTTCCTCCGGGGTCAGCTCCGCGACCGACAGCCGCGGGACGAGCGACCAGGCGGGATGGTCGGACAGGTCGTGTTCGGGGCGGGTCCGCACGAACGCCGCAAGCTGGGCGATCTCGGGAAAGGCGAACAGCGCGTCGCCGTCGCCGAGGAAGGCCTCCCACTCCTCGCCGTCCTCCCGCCAGCGCGGTGCCCAGAGCGTGACGAGGTCGCCTTCGGTCAGAGCGAGCCGGATCGGGACGATGTCGCTTGCCACGGCGGGGAGCCTAGCGACGGTCGTTCGGCGCTTGCGGTCAGCGCCCCGTCGATGCGGGTGCGGGCCCGTCCGCGCCGTGCCGGGGCGGTGAGCCGGCCGTGCGGGCCCTGACGGTACCGAGAGTCAGGTCGAGGTGTGCAGCCGAACGACACCGACGGTGACATCCTCCAGGCCGCCGCGGTCGAAGTCGCGGCGCAGCTGGTCGGCCTTGATCGTTGCGGTCAGCCCGTCGAATGGCCCGTGCGCGTCGACCTCACCGGTCTGCGGATCGACGGCCAGCACAACGTATCCGTCGCACTGGGTGAGCTTCTCCGCCGCTGCGATCAGCGCCGCATCGTCGGACGTCGTGTTCTCCGGCACCGGATCACCTCCTCGTTTCCTAGTACAGCGTCGGCAGGGGCTCAGGCGTGACAACGGATATGGCAGACCACCCATTCGGGTCAGAACTGCCCAGGAGAACCGTTACCTACTGCACCTGTTCGGTCACGCACCGCATCCGCGGTGAACGAGTGGTGGTGGCGGCCGGCCGGAATCCAGCCACTCTTCGTGATCACGAGCTGGGCGTCGGCGGACCGCCGCGTCCGCTCGTGGACCGCCGGCTCGGTGGGCGGGGCGCGGAGGCGCGGGGCGCAGGTCCCGGCCGGATCGATCACCCACCGTGGTCATCAGCGGTTGGACCTGCGCATATCGACGCGGTGATGCCAGGATCATCGACATGCGTGTCCACCGCACCCCGGACCACCGCTTCACCGGGCTTCCGGGCTTCGACTTCACGCCGCACTACGCCGACGTCCCGCGGCCCGGCGGCGGGACCCTGCGGATGGCCTGGGTCGAGGACGGCCCCGCCGAGGGCCCGGTCGTGCTCCTGCTGCACGGCGAGCCGAGCTGGTCGTTCCTTTACCGCACGATGCTGCCGGTGCTGGCGCAGGCGGGGCTGCGCGCGATCGCACCCGACCTGATCGGCTTCGGCCGCTCCGACAAGCCGGCCGAGCTCGCCGACCACAGCTACGCCCGGCATGTGGAGTGGGTGCGGGCGCTCGCCTTCGACGTGCTCGACCTGCGCGACGTCACGCTCGTGGGACAGGACTGGGGCGGGCTGATCGGGCTGCGCCTGGTCGCCGAGCACCCCGACCGGTTCGCCCGCGTCGTCGCCGCGAACACCGGGCTGCCCACCGGGGACGTCGACATGCCCGAGGTGTGGTGGCGGTTCCGGCGCGCCGTCGAGCGCGCCGGGAGCGCCGGGACGCTGGACATCGCCCGGCTCGTCCAGGCCGGGTGCCGCACCCCGCTGTCCACGGCGGTGCTCGCCGGCTACGCCGCCCCCTTCCCGGACCCGAGCCATACCGCCGGTCCGCGCGCCATGCCCTTGCTGGTGCCGACCCGTCCCGACGATCCGGCCACCGAGGCCAACCGGGCGGCCACCAGGATCCTCGGCGGCCTCGACATCCCGTTCCTCTGCGCCTTCAGCGACGGCGACCCGATCACCGCGGCGATGGGACCGGTCCTGGCGCGCACGATGCCGGGCGCGGCGGGCCGGGACCATCCGACGATCCGCGGGGCGGGGCATTTCCTCCAGGAGGACGCGGGGCCCGCGCTGGCCGCCGAGATCGTCCGGTTCATCGCGGCCGCCCGGTGAGCCCGACAGGCCCGTCCCGCAGGTCCGCGGCGAACGCCGGGTGGGACTGCCGGCGGCTCGGCGAGTTCCGGCAGCTCGGGCCGCTGCCGAGGCGGTTCAGCTGGCTGCGTCCGGGGGCGCTGCTGGCCTCGCGCAACGACTGGCTGGCCCGCTGGTTCGGCGACCCCACCGACGAGATGCGCCAGGAGTGGCTGCGCAGGCTGGCCGGGCTGCTCGATGCGGTGCAGCCCGCGCCGAAGGTCGATCTGGCCGACCGGATCGTCGACCGGTTCGCCGGTCGCGACCGCATCTCGATCGCCCTGCTCGGCGACCCGGGCGAGGGCGACGCGTCGCAGTACGCCGTGGTCCCGGTGCTGCTCGCGGTCGCCGGAGACACCGATCTCGCGGTCGTGTGCAGCGACGTGATCTATCCGGCCGGCGGTATCCGGGCGTACGCGGACCGGTTCTACCGGCCCTATGCCGACTATCCGGGGCCGATCTACGGCGTGCCGGGCAACCACGACTGGTACGACGGGCTCACCGGATTCATGACGACGTTCTGCGACGTGCCGCCCGACGCGGGGGCGCCGCTTCCCGGTGGCCGCGGTGCGCGGGCCGCGCTGCGCCGGCTGCTGTGGCGCCGCCCACCGACGGCCACGGTCGCCGAGGTCGCGGACATGCGCTGGTACCGCGACGCGGAGTCCCAGCTCGGTGTCCAGCCCGGACCGTACTGCGCGATCGACGCCGGACCGGTCCGGTTGGTGCTCATCGACACCGGCATCAGCGGGCGGATCGACGCCGACCAGGGGGCCTGGCTCCGCCGGGTCTCGACGTCGAGTCCCAAGCCCAAGATCCTGCTGACCGGCAAGCCGATCTACAGCTACGCGTCGTTGCAGCGCTGCCCGATCGTCGATGAGGCGGGCGTCGTCATCGGCGACATCAACGAGATCGTCACCGACCCCGCCTGCAACTACATCGCCGCCATCGGCGGCGACGACCACAACTACCAGCGCTACCCGATCCGGCTGCACGACGGGCGCACCATCCTGTACGTGGTGAGCGGTGGCGGTGGCGCGTACCTCTCGGCCACCCACCAGATCCCGAACGTCGACGCACTGGCCCCGGCGTGCCGCGAGGAGAGCTTTCGCTGCTACCCGCTGCGCGGCGACTCGCTCGCGCATTTCAGCCGCCGCTACGACAGGCTGCTGGGCTTCGGCAGCGGCCGGCTGGTGATCTCCCCCGATGACGCCACGACCCTGATGGCCGAGCGGATCGGCATCACCCCGCCGCGCACCGGGACCCCGCCCGAGCAGATCAGCAGACGGGCGCGGCGGGCCGCGCGGCGGGTCTACCCGTTGCCGACCCGCGGCGCGCCCGCCGCGCACAACCTGATGTCGGTGTTCCTCGACTCCGACCGCCCGCCGATGTTCAAGAGCTTCCTGCGGGTCGACGCGTCGTCCACCGAGATCGTGATCAGCTGCTGGGCGGCGACGGGCTGTCTGGAGCACGAACGCGAGCCGGTGCTGGAGGATCGGATGCGCGCGTGGCCGGACGCGTCCGGCCGGTGGTGCTGGACGAGCGAGACCCCCGGCCGTCCCGTCCCCTGACCCCGCGAGTCGGGGTATTTCCGAGCGCGAGTCGGGGTATTTCCGAGCGCGAGTCGGGGTATCTGCGCGACCGAGTCGACGACGACGTCCGACCGCTAGCCTGCACCCCATGGACGTCCAGGTCGTCGACCATCCGCTCGTCACGGCGCGGCTGAGCACGCTGCGGGACGCGCGGACCGACAACGCGACGTTTCGAGCCACGCTGCGCGAACTGACTCTGATGCTGATCTACGAGGCCACCCGGGACGCACCGGTGGTCCGCATGCCCCTGCGCACCCCGATCGCCCGCACCATCGGCTATCGACTGGCCAACCCGCCGGTGCTCGTGCCCGTCCTGCGGGCCGGTCTCGGGATGGCCGACGCCGCGCACGCGATGCTGCCGGACTCACGGATGGGCTTCGTCGGTGTCGTCCGGGACGAGACGACGTTCCGGCCGGTGCCGTACCTGGAGTCGCTGCCCGAGTCGCTCGGGGGCTGCCCGGTGTTCGTGCTCGACCCGATGCTGGCCACCGGCGGCTCGATGGTGCACACCATCCGGCGGCTCACCGAGCGCGGCGCCACCGACGTCACCGCGGTGTGTGTGCTCGCGGCGCCTGAGGGCATCGACCAGGTGGCCGCCGCCGGGGTGCCGGTGCGGGTGGTGACCGCCGGCATCGACGAGCGGCTCAACGAGTCCGCGTTCATCGTCCCCGGGCTCGGTGACGCCGGGGACCGGCAGTTCGGGGCGGTCTGAGCGGCCCGGTGACAACCGTTCCCGGTGCCCGCCGGGCGGCGCTGCGCCGCACGCTATCGCGCCCGCCAGCCCTCCACCGTCGTGCGCAGCGTCGTCTCGAACGCGTCGGCCGGGTCGGCGGCCACCGGCAGCCGGACATCACGCAGTTGCAGCGTCACCAGACCATGCAGGACCGCCCACAGGCCCAGCGCCATGGTGTCGGCGGCGGCGTCAGCGCGCAGTGCCCCTCGCTCGATCCCCCGCTCCACGAACTGGATCAGCCGGGCGAACGGCTCGGCGGCCGCCGTGAACGTCTCGCCGTCGAACGGCGGCTCACCCACTGTGCCGGCGAACATGACGTCGTACAGGTGCGGGTCGGCCACAGCGCTGTCGCGGTAGGCGACACCGAGCGCGACGAGGTCCTCGATGGGGTCATCGCTGGGCTCGACCCGGGCCAGATCTGCCCCCAGGCGGTGGAACGCCTCGTCGGCCAGCGCCTTGACCAGCGCGGGCTTGCCACCGAACAGCGAGTAGACCGCGGTGGTGGAGGTTCCGACATCGGCGGCCAGCTTGCGCAGGCTCAATGCCGTAAGGCCCTGGGCGGACAGCGTCTGGCCGGCGCGTTCGAGCAGCCGGTCGCGCAGCGACTCGTCGTGCACCTTGGGGCGGGGCATGGCTGGAGGTTAGCGCAACACCGTTTCGGAACGGGGGAACGCGCCGCTGTAACGAACTGATCACGTTGGCGAATGTCTGAGGGGCAGTCGAGGATCGGGGGGCATGGCGGTGCGAATCCGGGCCGGACGAACCGTCGTCGGGGTGTACGCCCTGATCGTGTTGGTCGTGACGTCGTTGTGGGCCGCGGACGTGACCACCGCCGGCCCCGCCACGGTGCCGGGGGCGCGGATCGCGGGCGTCCGCCCGGTGGTCCACCTGCGGGTGTTGCCGCTGGGTGCGTCGAGTACCGAGGGAATCGGCAGTCCCGGCACGGCCGGGTACCGGGGCCCGTTGTACACGATGCTGCGCCGCGACGGCGTGGCCGTCGATTTCGTCGGGTCGTTGTCCCGCGGGCCCTCCACCCTGGCCGACCGTGACCACGAGGGCCATTCCGGCTGGACGATCACCATGCTCGCCCCGCGGGTCGCTCGCTGGCTTCGCGACAGCAGACCCGAGGTGATTCTGCTGCATGCCGGGACGAATGATCTCGGACGCGGGGCGAGCGGGGCGGTCGTTGCCGATCGGCTCGACGACCTGCTGAGCCGGATCTATGCGCAGGCGCCCGCGGCACACGTCATCGTGGCCGGGGTATGGGCGCCGATGCCACGGGCCAGGGCCGCGCGGGCCGATCTCGCCGCCCGCACTCCGCGGGTGGTGGCCCGGCACCGGGTCCTCGGGCGTTCGATCAGCTTCGTCGATACCTCGGACCTGTTGCGCCCCACTGAGTTCACCGACGGCCTGCACCCCAACGCCGCGGGCTACCGGAGGATCGCCCGGATGTTTCGCGGCGAGATCGAGCGCTGGTTGGCGACGAGGGCCGGGCCCGCGGCGCCGGGGCCTGCGCTGTAGCCGCTACTCCGAGAGCGTCGCCGCGACGGTGGCGCCCAACTCCCAACACGCCTCGAGCGCGGCCTTGTCGGGGGCGCCGAGGATCTGCACGGGAGTGACCACCCGCTTCCAGCCCAGCCCGTCGGCGATGGACTCGACGGCCCGCACGGCGCCCTCGACGCCGAGGTTGCCGTGGACGTACAGCCCATAGGGCAGCCCGCGTCCCTCGTCGAGCGTCGGGTAGTAGATCTGGTCGAACCAGTGTTTCAGGGCCCCCGCCATGTAGCCGATGTTGGCGGGGGTGCCCAGGACGACGCCGTCGGCGCCCAGCAGGTCGCTCACGGTCGCCGCCAGGGCGGCGCGGCGCACGACCTCGACGCCGGTGATCTCCGGGTCCGTCGCTCCCCGCAGCACCGCGTCGAACATGTCGGCCATCGCAGGCGAGGGGGTGTGGTGGACGATCAACAGTCGTTTCATCTGGCCTCCGGGCCCGTGAGTGCGCCACCGGGTGAGAACACTGTTACGCACTCACGAGGTGGGTGTAGCAGGTGCGCAGCGCGGCGAGCCGGTCGGCCGCGCGGGTCCGGGCGCCGGCCAGCGCGGCGGGCCCCGGCACCGGCTCGACGACCTGAAGGTAGACCTTGAGCTTGGGTTCGGTCCCGGACGGACGAACCACGACTCGCTCGCCGTGGCGCCGCAGCACCAGCACGTCCGGGGCGGGGCGGTCGGTCGTCCACCCGGCGGGCGGGGCGCCGCGCAGCCGGTCGAGCACCGCGTCCCGGGCCGCGGGCTCCAGGCGGAACGCCAACCCCTCGGTGCGATGCACGCCGTGCGCGATCGCGAGCTCGTCGAGCCGGTCGAGCAGGGTTCGTCCCTCGGCGCGCAGCGTCGCAGCCAGGTCGGCAGCCAGCACAGCGGCGGCGATGCCGTCCTTGTCGCGCACGGCGTCCGGGTCCACGCAGTAGCCCAGGGCCTCCTCGTAGCCGTACACCAGCCCCGGCCCGCCACGAACGATCCACTTGAAGCCGGTGAGGGTCTCGGTGTACCGCGCACCGTACGCCGCCGCGATCGCACCCAGCATCGACGACGAGACCACGGTGGTCACGACCAGTGGATCGGCGTACCCGCCTGAGCGCAGCAGGTGGTCGCCGAGCAGCACCCCGGTCTCGTCCCCGGTGAGCATCCGCCAGGTCCCGTCCGGCAGCGGGACGCCGAGCGCACACCGATCGGCATCCGGGTCGAGTGCGACGGCCAGGTGGGCGCCGCGTGCCGCGGCCAGGGCCAGCAGCGCATCGGTGGCGCCCGGTTCCTCCGGATTCGGGAACGCGACGGTCGGGAAGTCCGGATCCGGCGCGGCCTGGCTCGCGACGACCTGGACGTCGGTGAAGCCCGCGCGGGCCAGTGCATGCACCGCGGTCGCCCCGCCGACACCGTGCATCGGGGTCAGCGCGATCCGCAGGCCGCGGGCCGTGCCGCGCGGCAGCCGGGCGACCCGATCCAGGTAGGGCTCCGTGACGTCCACCCGGAGTCCGGCCCCCGCGGTCGGGATCGACACCGCCGCCGGCGCCGCGGCGATCCGTCCCTCGATCTCGATGTCGTCGGGAGGGACGAGCTGCGCGCCGTCGGCGAGATAGACCTTGTATCCGTTGTCGGTGGCCGGATTGTGGGACGCGGTGATCTGCACGCCGGCGACCGCGCCCAGTTCGCGGACCGCGAAGGCAAGCAGCGGGGTGGGGGCCGGAGCGGGCAGGATGCGCACCGCGAATCCGGCCCCGGCGAGCACCTCGGCCGTCGCGGTTGCGAACGCCGCCGAACCGTGTCGCGCGTCGCGCCCCACGACCACGATGCCGACCTCGCCGCGGTCGCGTAGCCAGGCTGCCAGGCCCGCGCTCGCCCTGCGGACCACCGCGACGTTCATCCCGGCAGGACCGGCGCGCACCGGGCCGCGCAGCCCGGCGGTGCCGAAGGTCAGCGGCCCGGACATCCGGTCGACGAGGTCGGCGACGGCGGCCTCCGCACCGACGAGCGCCGCGGCGAGCACCCGCTGCAGCTCGGTGCGGGTGGTCGGATCCGGATCGTCGGCGGCCCAGCGCAGCGCCGCATCGCGCAACCGCGGCGTCAGTGTGGCCATGCCCGGATGATCAGATCGCGAAGCAGCTCACCCATCCGCGTCGCCGCGGCCCGCCCGGCCGCGAGGACCTCCTCGTGGTCCAGCGGCGCCCCGCTCCTCCCGGCGGCGAGGTTGGTGACCAGGGACAGCCCGAACACCTCGAGGCCCTCCGCGCGCGCCGCGATCGCCTCCAGCACCGTCGACATGCCGACGAGGTCGGCGCCCAGCCCGCGCAACATCCGGATCTCGGCCGGTGTCTCGAACTGTGGGCCGCGCACCCCCGCGTAGACGCCGTCGCGCAGGGTGGGGTCGATCTCGCGGGCCAGCTCCCGCAGCCGCGGGGAATAGAGGTCGGTCAGATCGGTGAACCGCGGTCCGACCAGCGACGAGACCCCCGTCAGGTTGAGGTGGTCGCGGATCAGCACCGCATCGCCGACCGAGATGCCCTCGCGAATCCCGCCGGCGGCGTTGGTCAGCACGACGGTGCGGCACCCCGCCGCGGCCGCGGTCCGGACGCCGTGCGCGACGGCGTCGACGCCGTGACCTTCGTACAGATGGGTGCGGCCGAGCAGGACCAGGACCCGGTGCTGCCCGACCGGCACCGAGCGGATCGTCCCGCCGTGCCCGGCGACGGTCGGCGGCACGAAGCCGGGGAGCTCCGCCATCGGGATCTCGGCGGCGGGTTCACCCAGCAGATCGGCGGCCGGACGCCAGCCCGACCCGAGCACCACGGCGACGTCGTGCGCGACCACCCCCGTCGCCCGGGCCAGTGCCTCCGCAGCCTGGTGGGCGACGTGCACGGGTGTCGTGGCCTCGGGGACGCTCATGCGCCGCAGCCTAGTCAGTGTGCCGCCGCGGCTCGGGCCATGATCACGGCTGGAGTGGGGTGAACCCGGCGACGATCGTGTCGAACAGGTCGGCGGAGATGGTCTCACCGTGCCCGGCGGGCACGGTGAGCCGGATCGCCCAGACGCCGCCGCCCTCCGGGACCATCCGCAGCCAGGTGCGCTGTTGCACCGAGCCCACGGTCGTGCGGTACGACAGCTCCTGGGTGCCTTCGGCGGCACCGGCGACGGGTTCGGCGGGCTCGACGACGACCTCGTCGGCGCCGAGTTGGTCGGCGGTCAGCGAGTCGAGCACCGCGGTGGCCGAGGCGGCCCGCTGCACGATGAGTTCCTCGATGCCCTCCGGACTGACGAACCGCACGACCGGTGTGTCCCCATCGGGTTGGTCGCGGGACTGGGTCCAGGTGGCGGGAACGCGCAGGTCGAAGCCGTTCCGGTCGTGGTAGGCGGTGAGCGCCGCTCGGGCCGTGGTGACCGTGACGGTCGTCAGCGGCGACTGGCCAGCCAGCACCCGGCTCACGGCCCAGCCGCCCGCGGCGCCGAGCAGCACGACCACCGCGCCGGCCACCACCAGCAGCGCGGCCCACCACACCGGCAGGTCCGGCTCGCGGCGCAGGGCGGGGTGAGCACCGGTCGCGGTCGCTGGCCGGACCGGCGACGGCGCCGGGTGCGGTGGTCCGCTGGGTGGGCTCGTCGGATGGTGCGGCGAACCGTTCGGCGCAGGGGGAATACCAGGTAGCGATCCGGGAGAGGTCGCCAGCGGCGCTGGCCCCGGTGCGACCTGGCGTGGGGGCGAGCCGAGCCCCGTCGGCAGCGGGCCGGGCGCATCCGCCAGCGGTGCGGACCACCCGGTGCCGGATGGTGCGGGCCGGTGGCCATCGGAGTGCTCGGCCGGCCGGGGGTGGGGCCCGGCGCCGAGGACGGGGGCGTCGAGCGAACCGGGGTACAGCGGATCGTCGGGGTCGGTGAGCAGCGGGCGCAGCCGCTGCCGCACCTCGTCGAGCGGCATCCGCCGATCCGGTTCCTTGACCATCAGCGCGGCGATGACCTCGGAGATCGGTCCCGCGTCCCGCGGACGCGGGACCTCGCCGTCGACGACCTCGGTGATCGTCGAGACGGGGTCGCCGCGGACGTCGTAGGGCGGACGGCCTTCGACCGCGGCGAACAGCGTCGCACCGAGGCCCCACAGGTCCGCGGCCGGCGTCACCGCCTGGCCCGCGGCGACTTCCGGCGCGATGTAGGCGGGCGAACCGAGCACGAGCCCGGCCGTGGTCATCGGGGCGTCGGCGGCGTTGCGGGCGATCCCGAAGTCGGTCAGCTTGACCCGGCCGTCGTCGGCGACCAGGACGTTTCCCGGCTTCACGTCCCGATGGGTGATCCCGGCCCGATGCGCCGCGCGCAGCGCCCCCGCGGTGGCGTAGCCGACGACCGCCGCCTGCCGGCTCGTCAGCCGCCCCTGTTCGGCGATCATCGTCGCCAGGTTCCGCGACGGCAGCAGCTCCAGGACGACCAGCGGCTCACCGCCGACGTCGACGACGTCATAGACCGTGATGACGTGCGGGTTGGACAGGCCACCGAGCGCCCGGGCTTCGCGCAGCATGCGTTCCCGCATGGCCTGCGCCTCGTGCTCCGGCACCCCCGGCGGGACCTTCAGCTCCTTGATCGCGACCCGCCGCCGCAGGACCTCGTCGTAGCCCGACCAGACCGTGCCCATGGCGCCGCTGCCCAGCTGCGCCGACAGCGTGTACCGGCCGCCGATCCGGCGCGGCTCGTCGTCACCCGGCATGGACACGCCGCTCATTGTCGCGGTCGCGAACCTCGGATGCTGACGGGCCCCGCCATTTCGTCGGTTCTCGACGCCGGCGTGTCCGCCCGCGGCGGGCGGCACAGATCACGCCGGGCGGCCGGATCGGCCGCTCGGCGGCGGCCACGGTGACCGTTCGTCTCCGCCCGGTGGCCCGTCCGCAGCAGGACGGCACCTTCTCGGCGAGGATTGCCGCGAACGGACCGTTCGGACTTGGTGGGCCGCCGCCTGGGTGAGCACCATGGACAGGATGAACGGGCACGCTCATGCAGAAGGGCGGTGAGGACGGGTGACGCTGCTCGATGTGGACCGGGATCACCCGCGGGCCGCCGATCCGGCGACGGCGACGGCCGACATCGGCGCCGGCAGCGGACCGTCGTGGCTCGACGCGTGGCTCGACCGGCACGGCGCCGACCTCGTCGGCTGGCGACGGATCCTGCATGCGGTTCCGGAGCTCGCGCGTTCCGAGCACCGGTCCACCGCGTTGGTTGCTCGCTGTCTGATGGCGGCGGGGCTCGAACCGTGCACCCTGCCGGGCGGTACGGGCCTCGTCTGTGACGTCGGATACGGCGATCGGTGTGTGGCACTGCGCGCGGACCTCGACGCGCTGCCGCTGAGGGAGGCCACCGGCCTGCCGTTCGCGTCCACCGTCCCCGGTGTGATGCACGCCTGTGGGCATGACGCGCACACGGCCATGGTCCTTGGTGCAGGGCTCGCGCTGGCCTCGGCGTCGTCGCTGCCCGGACGGGTCCGGCTGATCTTCCAACCGGCCGAGGAGGTGCAGCCCGGTGGGGCGCTCGACGCGGTGTCGTATGGCGCGATGCAGGGCGTGGAGCGGATCTTCGCGCTGCACTGCGACCCGCGGCTCGAGGTCGGCAAGATCGGCACCCGGATCGGACCGATCACCTCGGCGTGTGACGTGCTGGAGATCCGGCTCACCTCGCCTGGCGGGCACACCGCGCGCCCGCATCTGACCGCTGACCTGGTTCAGGCCATCGGACTGCTGATCACCCAGATGCCGCTGCTGCTCGCCCGGCAGGTCGACCCGCGGTCGGGCACGGTGCTGGTGTGGGGCGCGGTCGAGGCGGGCGATGCCGCGAACGCGATCCCGCAGCACGGGGTGCTGCGGGGCACGCTGCGCACCGCCGACCACGCCACCTGGGGCGAGCTCGAAGGCAAGATCCGCGCCTTGGTCGCGGCCTTGCTGGCGCCCACGGGGGTGGGCTACGTGCTCGACCACATCCGTGGGGTGCCGCCGGTGGTCAACGAGGAGGTCAGCACCGGCATGCTGCGCGACGCCGCGGTGGCCGCGATCGGCCCCGCCGCGGTGACGGCCACCGAGCAGTCCAGCGGGGGCGAGGACTTCGCCTGGTACCTGGAGCATGCCCCGGGCGCGATGGCGCGGCTCGGGGTGTGGCCGGGAAGCGGCCCGATGCGCGACATCCACCAGCCGACCTTCGACCTCGACGAGCGCGCTCTGCCCTTGGGTGTCCGCATCCTGGCTCGCGCGGCCGTCTCCGCCCTGACCCCCGCGAGTCGCGGTATTTCCGCGACCGAGTCGGGGTGATCCGTCCACAACTGGGCCGAGTCATCCACAGGTCGACAGGACCTCCTGCCCGACCGGCCCTGGTTGGGCAACGGTCGGGGCATGAAGCTCCCATCGACGGGCATGCACGGCGCCTGCCTGCGCAGTGATGCGGTCGCCGTACTCGGCGAGTACCGGGTCCGGGCCGCGCTGGAAGACGGTGAACTGGTCTCCACCTGGGCCGGCGTGGTCGCCGAACCTTCGCGTGCTGCCGATCCCCGCACCATCGTCGCGTCGGCGGTCCTCGCGGGCGGTGACAGCGTGATCGTCGCCGGCCCGACCGCCGCCCGGCTGCACGGTTGCACCGCCGCCGAGATGCTGCCGGTCCACCTTGTCGCACCGTATGGCCACTGGATGCGATCCGTGCCGGGGCTCGTGGTGCACAACGGGCGGTTCCTCGACCGGGACCGCGACTGCGTCGACGGCCTTGCCGTCCTGGGGTTGGAGCGGGTGGTGACGGATCTGTTGTGCCGCAGCCGGCCGCAGGATGCGCTCGCGGTCACCGATCAGGTGCTGGCGCGGTTCGAGCCGACCGAACGGAGCGCCTTCCGGGCGCGGATCGCCGACCGGCTCGATGAACGCCCGGACCCCCGAGGCACCCGGGCCGCGCGGCAGCTGCTCCAACTGGCAACCGGGCGCGCCGAGTCGCCTGCGGAAAGCTGGTTGCTCTGGACGGTCGTCGATCTCGGCTTTCCGGTGCCCGAGGCCAACTGGTCGGTTCGTGACCTTGACGGGGTCGAACTCTATCGGCTGGACCTCGCCTGGCCGACGCTGCGGATCGCCGTCGAGTACGACGGCTATGCCGCTCATGCCGGCCGCGGCGAGCAGGACGCGGCGCGGATCCGGGATCTTGAACGCCGCGGTTGGTTGGTGATCATCGTTGGCGCGGCGGATCTCGGTGAGCCGGTGAGGCTGGAGCGAGAGCTCAGCGCTGCTCTATCAGCCCGCGGGTGGGATCTTCGGCAGCGGCGGGTGGGCGCGGCGCGTCGCCGTCGACACCGCGAGTGGCAGGCGTCCTGACCCCGACTCGCGCACGGAAATACCGCGACTCGCGCACGGAAATACCCCGACTCGCGGGGTTAGAGGGACTTGCGGCTGGGGCGGTTGCGCAGCTCGGCGACGTAGTCGTCGGGAGCGCCCGCCTGCTCGGCGGCATCGGCGATCACACCCAGGTACCGCGCCGACGGCGTCCCGCCCTCATAGGCGTCGAGCACATAGATCCACGCCAGTAGGTCGCCCTCGAGAGTGTGCACCCGCAGCCGCAGCTTCTTGTGCAGCCCGAGCTCACCACCCTCCCACCGGTCGAGCTGGGCGGCGTCGTGCTCGGAGACGTCGTAGAGGACGACGAAGACCTGCGAGCTCGGGTCCTCGACGACCGTCGCGAGCGCGCCCTCCCACGCGAAGTCCTCACCGCCAAACGTCAACCGCCAGCCCTGCAGCCACCCCGTCCCGGCCATCGGCGAGTGCGGGGCACGCTCCTTCATCTGCGCCGGATCCATGTTCGACCCGTAGGCGGCATACAGCGGCACCGTCACAGACTAGTAGCGTCGCACCGGGCCCGAACGGCGGACCTCGCTCGTCGGCCGCGGGGAACGCGCAGCGTACGGTTTGCCGGCGAGCACTGCATGAACCGGAGGGACGGGACGCGTGACCCGGATCGTGATCATGGGCGGTGGCCCGGCAGGCTATGAGGCGGCCCTGGTCGCGGCCCAGCACGACAGCGACGTGACCGTCGTCGAGCGCGACGGAATGGGCGGCGCCTGCGTCCTCGATGACTGCGTCCCGTCCAAGACGTTCATCTCCAGTGCCGCTGTGCGCGTCGACCTGCACCGCGCCGAGGACCTCGGCGTGCTGCTCGACCGCGACACCGCGGCGATCGACCTGCCGAAGGTGCACGGCCGGGTCAAGGGGCTCGCTCTGGCGCAGTCCTCCGACGTGCGCGCCAGGGTCGAGCGCGAGGGCGTACGGATCATCGCGGGCACGGCCGCGTTCAGCGGCCAGCCCTCGCCGCACGCGCCGCACGTCATCGAAGCGCGGCACGCGGGCGGAGAGCGCGAGGACCTGCTGGCCGACGTCGTCCTGGTCGCCACCGGTGCGACGCCGCGGATCCTGCCCCGGGCCCGGCCCGACGGCGAGCGCATCCTCACCTGGCGTCAGCTCTACGACCTGCCCGAGCTCCCGGAGCACCTGATCGTCATCGGGTCCGGGGTGACCGGTGCCGAGTTCGTCTCCGCCTACGTCGAGCTCGGCTGCCGGGTGACGCTGGTCTCCAGCCGCGAACGGGTGCTGCCGGGCGAGGACGCCGACGCCGCCACGGTGTTGCAGGAGGTGTTCACCGAGCGCGGGGTGAACATCCTGTCGAAGGCGCGGGCGGAGTCGGTCGTCCGGGACGGCGACGGCGTCCTGGTCACGCTGGCCGACGGACGAACCGTCCGCGGCTCGCACGCGCTGATGACGGTCGGCTCGGTGCCCAACACGACCGACCTCGGTTGCGAGAAGATCGGCATCGCCACCGACGCCGGCGGGTTCATCACCGTCGACCGGGTCTCGCGGACCTCGGTCCCGGGGGTGTACGCGGCGGGGGACTGCACCGGCGTGCTCATGCTCGCGTCGGTCGCAGCCATGCAGGGCCGGATCGCGATGTGGCACGCGCTGGGCGCGGGCGTCGCCCCGCTCAAGCTGCGGACCGTCGCGGCGAACGTGTTCACCCGTCCCGAGATCGCCACCGTCGGGATCAGCCAGCGCGCCATCGACGCCGGCGAGATCGCGGCGCGCACGGTCATGCTGCCGCTGGCGACGAACCCACGGGCGAAGATGCGTGGGCTGCGCCGCGGATTCGTCAAGCTCTTCTGCCTGCCGACGACGGGCGTGGTGATCGGCGGCGTGGTGGTCGCACCGGTGGCCAGCGAGCTGATCCTGCCGATCGCCATGGCCGTGCAGAACGGCCTCGCCGTCGACGATCTGGCCCACACCTTCTCGGTCTACCCTTCGCTGTCCGGGTCGATCACCGAGGCCGCCCGCCAGCTCATGCGGCCCGACGAGCTGGACTAGCCGCCGCCCGGCGGAACTCAGGGCCGGCTCCGGGCCATCCCCGATCCGTTCCCGTGGCGTCGCGGCGATGCTCGAGGCATGACCACAGTTCGGGACACGGCGAGGTTTCCCCTCGTTCCGGTGCTGCTCGCCGGCGTCGGTGCACAGTTCGCCGACGATGCCCTTCTCCTCGTGCTGCCGGTACTCGCGCCGGTGTCGGCGGTGCTGACCATCCTGCTCACCGCCGGTGCCGCGCGGCTGGTGACCCGCGGGTCGCACGGTCCGGTCGTGGCGCGTGCCGGGCTCGCGGTCGGCGCGGTGTCGGCCGGGCTCGGGTTGCTGTTCAGCGGCCTGGGCTGGCTGTCGATGGTGTTCGCCACACTCACCTTGATCGCCGGGGTCGCCGGGGCCGTCGCGCGGCGTCCCGGGGCCACTGTTTGATCACGAACCGGCGCTCGGGTGGCGCCGGCGCCGATAGGCTAGGCCGGGTGTTGGGACGGCTGGGACCGGTGGAACGCGCACGCGCCTGGCAGGAGCTGGGTGCCGAGCAGTTCGACGTCGTGATCATCGGTGGCGGGGTCGTGGGCAGCGGCGCGGCGCTCGACGCGGCCACCCGCGGCCTGCGGGTCGCCATGGTCGAGGCCCGCGACCTGGCCAGCGGCACGTCCAGCCGCAGCTCGAAGCTGTTTCACGGCGGGTTGCGCTACCTCGAGCAGCTGGAGATCTCGCTGGTCCGCGAGGCCTTGCGGGAACGCGAGCTGATGCTGACGCGGCTGGCCCCGCATCTGGTCAAGCCGGTCAGCTTTCTGTATCCGCTGACCCATCGACTCTGGGAGCGGCCCTACGTCACGGCGGGGCTGACGCTCTACGACTCGATGGGGGGCGCCCGCTCGTTGCCCCGGCACCGGCAGCTCACGCGGGCGGGGGCGCTGCGACTGGCCCCGGCGCTGCGGCACGACGCACTGATCGGCGGCATCCAGTACTGGGATGCCGAGGCGGACGACGCGCGGCACACCCTGACCGTGGCGCGTACCGCGGCACATTACGGCGCGGTCGTCCGGGCCTCGACCCAGGTCGTCGGCTTCCTTCGGGAGGCCGACCGGATATCGGGCGTGCGGGTGCGCGACAGCGAGACGGGCGAGGAGATCGACGTCGCCGCGCACGTCGTCATCAATGCGACCGGGGTGTGGACCGACGAGATCCAGAAGTTGTCCGGCGGCCGCGGCCGATTCCGGGTCCGGGCCTCCAAGGGAGTGCACGTCGTCGTTCCCCGCGACCGGATCGTGTCCGACTCCGGGCTGATCCTGCGCACCAAGCATTCGGTGCTGTTCGTCATCCCTTGGCGCGGCAACCACTGGATCGTGGGGACGACGGACACCGACTGGAACCTCGACCTGGCCCATCCGTCCGCCACCCTGGCCGATATCAACTACCTGCTCGGCCGCGTCAACGAGGTGCTGGCGACGCCGTTGACCCACGACGACATCGAAGGGGTCTATGCCGGGTTGCGTCCGCTGCTGGCCGGTGAGGACGAGGCGACGTCGAAACTGTCGCGGGAACACGCCGTCGCCCGTGTCGCACCGGGTTTGGTGGCGATCGCGGGCGGCAAGTACACGACCTACCGGGTGATGGCCGCCGACGCCGTCGATGCCGCCGCCGTGGACATCCCGGCCAGGGTCGCGCCCTCGACCACCGATCGGGTGCCGGTGCTCGGCGCCGACGGCTACCACGCCCTGGTCAACCAGACCGAGCAGATCGGCTCGCGCTATGGGTTGCACCCCTATCGGGTCCGGCATCTGCTCAACCGTTACGGATCGCTGCTCGAGCATGTGCTCGCGGTGGCCGAGGGCCGTCGTGAGCTGCTCGCTCCGATCCCACAGGCCGAGGACTACCTTCGGGTCGAGGCGGTGCACGCGGCCACCCACGAGGGTGCTCTGCATCTGGAGGATGTGCTCACCCGGCGTACCCGGATCTCGGTCGAGTACGGCCACCGCGGAGTGGCGTGCGCCCGGCACGTCGCCGAGCTGATGGCGCCGGTGCTGGGCTGGGACCCGGCGACGGTCGACCGGGAGGTGTCGATCTACGGCGCGCGTGTCGACGCGGAGCGGGAGTCCCAGACACTGCCGGACGACCTCGCCGCCGACGCCCGGCGGATCGCCGCCCCGGAGGCGCGCCCGCTCATCCTCGAGTGCACGGCCTGACGCGCGGCCTGGACATGCGAAAGCCCCGGCGAACCGGCTGCAGTCCGGTTCGCCGGGGCGTCGCACGATCGTCAGCTGGTCTGCGCGAGTGGCTCTCGGCAGCCGCTGAGCGTGCACACCGGCACGGTCGGGAGCTGTTCCCGGATGGCGGCGTTGGTGCTGGTCCTGGTGAAGGGCCAGCGCCCGGTGAAGCGCTGGAGATACCAGTAGAGGAACAGGTAGTCGCGCGCTTCGGGGTCGGCGACGAACACCGGACGCCCTGGGAGTTGCTCGACCCAGCTGCTGTAGGCGCTCATCGCGATGGCGGGTGGGCGGGACGCCCGGTGGGTGGTGAGCCAGTCCTCCGCCCGGTGGCGCCAGGACCTCAGCGCGATCGGGTGGAGGGTGGCACCGGGCAGTTCACGCAGGTTCATCGTGAACGTTGTGATCAGGACCCCGTCCGCGGTGTGTGCGGCCGAGGCCAGGCTGAGCAGGGAATGTGGGCCGGGAATCGGCCCATCCACGTGAATGTGACTCGTCACGTACACGTTGTCGAGGGGCATGACGGATCCTTGGGTCCGTGGTGACGGTGGACGTGTTCGCGGCGCGGCTTGGCCTGCGTGGCGAACGGATCCGCGGCGCGGTCTCGTTCCGCGTGGCGGAATCAACCGGGCCCCGTGGATGATCACACGGGTACATCACTGCCTGTCCGCTATGTACTTGTTCAGCACGGTGCGGTTCGGTGTGGAAGAACCTGGCGGGGCCACGTTAGGCACCGAACGAGTTGCTGTCAATCTCGTCGGTGGCGAGTCGACCCGCGACGATGATGTCGACCCGGCGGCCGTCGACCACCCACGCAGCTCGTTGCCTGCCCTCGATCGTGAACCCGCAGATCGACCCGACGCGGGCGGCGGCATCGTTCTCCTCGGCCCAGGCATGCCCGACGCGGTGCAGCCCGAGCCCGCCGAACCCGAACCGCAACGCGGCCGACACCGCCGGGGCGATGCCGCGGTCACGGCCCATCGGCAGCGCCCACCACGTGAGGTTCGCGGCACCGATGGCCGGGTTCAGGTCGGCGAGGACCACCTCGCCGACCATCTCACCGGTCGTGGGCTCGCAGACCGCCCAGGAGCAGGCGCGGCCCGCGGCCCAGGCGGCCGCCCGTTCGGCGACGAGGGCGCCCGCGGCGTCGAGGGTCGGCTCCGGGCCGTGTCGCCAGCGCGTGATCTCCGGGTCGAGTGCGGCGGCGAGCACGGCCGGCCGGTCGTCGATGCGGTTGTCGGCACGCAACGCGCGCAGATACCAGGTTCCGGCGTTGATCTCGATGGGTTCCATCTGCGCTCCGTGCCGACGGGTGCGGAACTGTCAGCACACCGTCCGGCAGTCACGGCTCACGTGATCTCGCAGATCACGGTGCCCTGGGAGACCGAGCTGCCCGCCTCGGCGGACAGTCCGGTGACCGTGCCGTCCTTGTGCGCGGTGACCGGGTTCTCCATCTTCATCGCCTCCAGCACGACGATGAGGTCGCCGGCGGACACGGCGTCGCCGTCGGACACCGCCACCTTGATGATCGTGCCCTGCATCGGGGCGGTCACGGCGTCGCCGGAGACCTTCGCGCCGCCACCCCGGCCGGCGCGCTTACGTGGTGTGGCCCCCTTGGCGGCGGTCCCGGTGGCGCCACCGAACGTCAGGTCGCCGGGCAGCGAGACCTCGAGCCTGCGTCCATCCACCTCGATCACGACGCTCTGCCGCGGCGCCGCGGCGTCGGCGTCGGCCACGTCGTCGTCGAACGGCGCGATGGTGTTGTTCCACTCGGTCTCGATCCAGCGGGTGTGGACGGTGAAGTCCTCCGCGCGGTCGGCGGCGAAGGCGGGGTCGTCGACGACGATGCGGTGGAACGGGAGCACCGTGGCCATGCCCTCGACCTGGAACTCGGCCAGTGCCCGGCGGGAGCGCTCCAGTGCCTGCGCGCGGTCGGCGCCGGTGACGATCAACTTGGCCAGCAGCGAGTCGAACTGCCCGCCGATGACCGATCCGGCCGCCACGCCGGCGTCGACGCGCACTCCCGGTCCGCCCGGGAAGGTGATCGCGGTGACGGTGCCGGGGGCGGGCAGGAAGTTGCGCCCGGCGTCCTCGCCGTTGATCCGGAACTCGATCGAATGCCCGCGCGGCTGGGGGTCCTCGAGCAGAGGCAGCGGTGCACCCTCGGCGATGCGGAACTGCTCGCGCACCAGGTCCAGCCCGGAGGTCTCCTCCGAGACGGGGTGTTCAACCTGCAGCCGGGTGTTGACCTCCAGGAAGGAGATCAGTCCGTCCTGGCCGACGAGGAACTCCACGGTGCCCGCGCCGTGGTAGCCGGCCTGCTTGCAGATGGCCTTGGACGCGTCGTGGATGGTCTTGCGCTGCGCGTCGGTCAGGAAGGGCGCGGGCGCCTCCTCCACGAGCTTCTGGAACCGGCGCTGCAGCGAGCAGTCGCGGGTGCCCACGACGATGACGTTGCCGTGGACATCGGCGAGCACCTGCGCCTCGACGTGGCGCGGCCGATCCAGATAGCGCTCGACGAAGCATTCGCCGCGGCCGAACGCCGCGGTGGCCTCGCGCACCGCCGACTCGTACAGCTCGGTGATCTCCGACAGCTCCCGGACGACCTTCATCCCGCGTCCGCCGCCGCCGAACGCCGCCTTGATGGCGACGGGAAGCCCGTGCTCCGCGGCGAACGCGACGACCTCGTCGGCCGAGCCGACCGGGTCGGTCGTCCCGGGCACCAGCGGGGCACCCGCGCGCATCGCGATATGCCGCGCGGTGACCTTGTCACCGAGGTCGCGGATGGCCTGCGGGGTCGGGCCGATCCAGACGAAACCGGCGTCGATCACCGCCTGGGCGAAGTCGGCGTTCTCGGCGAGGAAGCCATAGCCGGGATGGATGGCGTCCGCCCCCGCCCGCCGCGCCGCCCCGATGATCTTGTCGAAGTCGAGGTAGGACTCGGCGGCGGTGTTGCCACCCAGGGCGAAGGCCTCGTCGGCCAACCGGACGAACGGCGCATCCCGGTCCGGGTCGGCGTAGACCGCGACGCTGCCAAGCCCGGCGTCCCTCGCGGCGCGGATCACCCGAACGGCGATCTCGCCCCGGTTGGCGACGAGAACTTTGCGCAGCTTCGGCACTTCGGCCTCCTCGTGACTGGGCCGGGCCCGATCCGCCGGCGCACTGGGTTATCGCGGATTCTAGAAGTTCACACCCGGTACGCCCGACGCGAGCAGATGTGGCGTACCCGACGCTTTCGCCCATGACCCACCCGATCAGGTTCTCACCGTCCGGGGGAGCGCAGTCGCGGCGTCCGGTCGCCGACCGTCGAGGACACGCGGGCGTGGCGGGCACCACGACCGGGCCCGTGAAGCCGCTCCCGCAGCTCCGCCACCCCTCGAGGCGGAACTGCGGGAGCGAAGGATGCGGCGATCACCTCGGATCGCGGGTCGGGGGGCTCGGCGAGGGCGCCGGGGAGCTCGGGCGGGCGGATGCCGGCACCGGTCGTGAGCCGCCGGTGGTGGTGGCCGAATGCGGGGGAGGGTTCAGTCGCCGCACCTACCGCCGCTGGCTGCGGGGACCCGCCGTGCGGCCAACTGGTCGGCGAACACCGGGTCGCACGCCCACAGCGCGCTCATCCCGAACACCCCGATCGCGAGCGCGGCGCTGGTGGCGCCGTGAGCGGTCCGGTCGGTCCGCATCTCCGGGGCCAGGTCGTGCTGCTCGCGGCGCAGGCGCGCCAGCGTCCGGTCACCGAGCCTGCTGCGCCGTGGCGCCACGCTCAGGTGGACGAGCGCGACCCCCGTGACGAGCAGCAGCGCGAGCAGCAGAGGCCCGGCCGGACGCGCGTTCGCCAGCTCGGAGAGCAGCCGGACCAGACCAAGACCCGCGACGGCCAGCATCCACCGGCCGATCTGGCGGATCGAGTGGCGCTCGTCGGCCGTCAGCAGCAGGCCCGCATCGGTGAGCCTGCGGTCGATCTCGGCCAGCACGTCGGCCACCGGGCGGTGAAAGCGCAGCCGGTGCCGCGGCACCGGGACCGCGGCGGTGCGGTGGATGGCCTGTTCCAGGGCGTCGGCGCCCACCGGGGCCGGGCCGCTGGCCCGGACGTTGCCGCGGCCGGCGGTGACGATCGCTCCGGTGCGGTGCATCGAGCTCAGCGCCGAGTAGACCGCGAGGTCGGCGCCGTCGTTGAGATAGGCCACCTCGTGGGGTCGGCTGGTCAGGTCGGGAACCGGCCGATCGCCGCGGCGATCGGCGATGACGCGCCGGGCCCGCGCCGCGGCCACCCAGACCGCCGCCGCGATCACGAGATAGGCCATCAGGAACGTGGTTGCGCTGATGCCCCAGGTGTCGCTCGTCGCTACGGGTGAGCTCACTGAACTCCTCCAGAGCCGTCCTCATGAGACGAGTCAGAGTCTGCTCAGCGCGGCGAGCGGACGGAACGTTCTTGACCAGGACTTGAGGTTGGTGTAGCGGCGCTCGCGCTCAGGCCGTGGCGGTGCGGACCTGGTTCTTGATGCGCGCCAGGATCGCCGCCATCCCGCGCAGCCGAAGCGGGCTCACGGCCTGGCTCAGCCCCAGCGCGGTGTAGAAGTCGTTGGGGACGGCCAGGACGTCGGCCGCGGACTCCCCGTCGAGACCGGTGTGCATGATCGCGGCAAACCCGCGCGTCGTGGGGGCTTCCGGCGGTGCGGAGAAGAACAGGTGCACCGTCCGCTCGGCCGCGTCCTCGCCGGGGGCGACCTCCACCGCCAGGAACAGTGGCGACTGGCACTCGTGCACCTGCTCCATCGTGTCCGCTGCGTCGGCGTAGCGGGCGGGCAGCGCCGGCAGCTCCCCCGACAGTTCGAGCAGCAGCTGCAGCCGGTCGGACGGCCCGATGTCGGCGAAGTCCTCGACCAGCTCCGCCAGCCGCGGGGGCAGCGTCCGCCGTTCCTGGGTGCTCATACCTGTCCGCGCTCCGGTCCGGTCGCGATCGGGACCCGCACCGTGTTGCCCCATTCGGTCCAGCTGCCGTCGTAGTTGCGGACCTTCGGAAAGCCCAGCAGGTGGGTCAGCACGAACCAGGTGTGGCTGGAGCGCTCGCCGATCCGGCAATAGGCCACCACGTCGTCGGTCGGCGCGAGCCCCTGTTCCCGCAGATAGATCGCCTCCAGCTCGGCGCGCGGCTTGAACGTCGCATCCTCGGCCGCCGCGCGGGCCCACGGCACGCTGGCCGCGCCGGGGATGTGCCCGCCGCGGACGGCGCCCTCCTGCGGATAGTCGGGCATGTGCAGCAGTTCGCCGGTGTACTCACCGGGCGAGCGGACGTCGACGAGGGCCTTGCCCAGGTGCGCGAGAACGTCGTCCCGGAATGCCCGGATGGTGCGGTCGTCGCGTTCGACCACCGGGTAGTCGGCGCGGGGTGGCTTCGGCAGCGCGCCGGTCATCTCGCGGCCCTCGGCGATCCACTTGGCCCGGCCGCCGTCGAGCAGCCGCACGTCGGGATGGCCGAACAGGCTGAACACCCACAGCGCATAGGCGGCCCACCAATTGTTCTTGTCGCCGTAGAAGACCACCGTGGTGTCCCGGGAGATGCCCCGCTCGGCGCACAGCTCGGCGAACCGGGCACCGTCGACGTAGTCGCGGGTCACCGGGTCGTTCAGCTCGGTGTGCCAGTCGACCTTCACCGCACCCGGGATGTGCCCGGTGTCGTAGAGCAGGACGTCCTCATCCGACTCCGCGACCACGAGGCCGTCGGTCCCCAGGTTCTTCGCGAGCCAGTCGGTGGTGACGAGGCGCTCGGGGTGGGCGTACTCGGCGAGTTTCGGATCGGTGTCGTAGGGCACTGCCATGAGGTAAGGGTAGTCGTCGTCAGCCTGCCGCGCGTCGGATCTCAGCCGGTCCGGTCATGACTCCACAGCTGCACGGGACTGACGCCGACCCCGGCCAGCAGACGCCGAACCAGCGGCAGGCTGATACCGATCACGTTCGACGGATCGCCGTGAATGCCTTCGACGAACCAGCCGCCGAGTCCGTCGAGGGTGAAGGCACCCGCGACGGCCAGCGGCTCCCCGGTGGCGAGGTAGGCCTCGAGCTCGGCCTCGGTGGGTTCGCCGAAGCGCACGGCGGTCGTGGCGTGTCCCTCGGCGACCCGGTCGATCTCACCCGCGGCCAGCCGCAGCACGGCGTGCCCCGTGACGAGCTCGCCGGTCTCACCCGCCATCGCCTTCCACCGCTGCCGCGCCTCGGCGGCGTCGGCGGGTTTGCCGACGATCGCGCCGTCGATGTGCAGCATCGAGTCACAGCCGATGACGAGGGCCTCGGGGTGGTCCCCGGCGATCTGGCGGGCCACAGTGGTCGCCTTCGCCCCGGCGAGCATGGTCACCAGCTCGCCCGCGCTCGCCCCGGGCATGGCCGCCAGCAACGCGTCCTCGTCCACGTTGGAGCGCACGACGAGAGGGGCGAGGCCCGCGGCGCGCAGCACGGCGAGCCGGGCCGGTGACGCGGAGGCGAGGATGACGCGCACGGGACGACAGTACGCCCGGTACGCCCGGTCTCCGGGGCGCGATCGCCGATCCGACGGTCAGCCGGCCGCGGGCTCCACCTCGTCCGCCAGTGCTGGGCGCGGCGCCGGCACCGTGGCGGTCGTCGTCGCGGGCTTCTGCTTGGTGACGAACGCGTGCCGGGCCGCGGCGAAGCCGCTGCGGTCGTCGAAGATGTCGCGGCTCATCTCCGCGAGCTCCCGGATCCGGTAGGTCTCCAGCGGCCGGTGCCGCTCGTCGAGCTCCCGGGTGGTCCGCTTGGTCGTGAGCAGTCTCACGTACTCGGCGTCGGCGGCGAGCGCGGCGGCGTACTCGAGCGCGGCGGCGGGGAACTCGGCGGGGTCGCCGGTGAGTACCTCGTCGGCGAGCCCGATCCGGACCGCCTCGGCGGCACCGACCGGATCGCAGGCGGTGGTCAGCCGTTGCGCCTGTTCCTCGCCGACGCGTCGGGGCAGGACGTAGGTCCAGTACTCCGAGCCGTACAGGCCCATCGTCCGGTAGTGCGGGTTGAGCACGACGCCGTCCCGCAGCAGCACGCGGTCGGCGCCGAGCGCCAGCATCACGCCACCCGCGCCCGCACCGCCGCCCACGGCCGAGATCACCAGCTGTCCGGTGCAGGTGATGATCTCGCGGCAGACGTCGTTGATCGCATTGATGTTGCGCCAGGCCTCCGCCATCGGATCGGCGTGGGCCTCGATGACGTTGAGATGCACGCCGTTGGAGAAGACCTCGCCACCCTGGAAGAGCAGCACCTTCGTGTCCTGCGCCGTCGCGTGGCGCAGCGCCGCGGCCAGCCGGTGACACTGCGCGGTGGACATCGCGCCGTTGTAGAAGTCGAAGTGCAGGATCCCGACGTCCCCCACCCGTCGGTAGCTGATCTCGCGGTACCCGTCGTTCTCGCTGTCCGCCTCGAGCGGCTCGAGCGCCTCCGGGACCCAGACGACCGCCCGGCCGAGGGCCATGGCGGCGGGCAGCTTGACCGCCGGGCGCGCATCGGACGCGAGGCGTTTGGCATGTCCCACCCACACCGCGCCGTCACCGGTGCGGACGAGCACGGCTCCGTGTCGGCGCAGCGCGATCGTGCCGGGTTCGCCGGGAGGCGCCGATCCGGGGTACGCGTCGAATACCGACACCGGGATGTCGGCCAGCGTCGTGCGGACGCCGGGGGAGCCGTCGGCGGCCCGGATCCGGCGCAGGATGTCCTCGGTCGAGTCGGACCAGCTGAAGGCGCGGTCGGCCTGCTTCATCGTGGGGCGCAGCCGGCCGATCACATCGGGGTGGGCGTAGTCCAGCGGTGTGGGTTCGAACGTCGGGTCGGCGGCCTTGGCCACCACCTCGTGGATCAGGCTGATCGCGGCATCGGCCACCGCGGTGTTGTAGAGCGTGCTCTTGCGCGCCGGATCGGCGGGCATCGGGAAGGTGCGCGTCGCCCAGATCGGACCCGCGTCCATCTCGTCGATCGCCTGGAGGGCGGTGACCCCCCACACCGGTTCGGCCCCGGTGATCGCCCAGTCCAATGAGGACGATCCCCGGTCACCCATCGGCCCGGGGTGAATGATGATCGTCCGGTGCTTCTGCCAGACCTCGTCGGGAACCCGCTCGCGCAGGAACGGGCACAGGACGAGATCGGGTTCGCGCTCTGCGACCGCGCGGACGACCAGGTCCGGGCCGGCGGCAAGCTGCACCGAGACCTCGTGTCCGGCGGCGCGCAGCTCGGTCCAGGCTCGCTGGCTGAGACCGTTGAAAGCAGAGCAGAGCAGCAGGATCCTCAAGACGACTCCGGATTCGTGTGCCGTGCAGTGCGCATCCAGGCGGGTGGGGTCGCGCAGGCCGGGGAGCGGCAGGGACGGGCACGACGCTACCTCTTGATGTTCGCGGCCGAACTGCGCCGATCGACGTAGTGGGGCGGGCCGGATGGGTCAATGCGCGGTGTGTCGGCGGGAGCGCTCGCGTCCGCGGCGCGGACAAGTTGCCTGATGGGCGCGATGGTCCCCGATCACGCGAGGGGATCCCTCCCGGGAGAGGAGATGTTCCTCACTCGCCGGAGTTCGACAAATGGGCATCTGTGTGCGCTCAGTGGCACTCTCCTCACACGAGTGAGTGCGGAACGTCATCCTATCGAGTGGCCAAGGGCGCGGGTTCTTGTATCTTCCTCGCGATGAATCGGGCGGCGAGGCGCCCCGAGGGCCTTGAGGAGAGGGTGGTGGCCGGGTGATCAGGAAGCTGCTCGAGTACCTGCCGCGCGGCAACACGTTGGACGCCAAGGCATGGCAGCGTCGGCACCGCTTGCTGCAGTGGATCCTGCTGGCGCACGTGCCGGTGATCGCGGTGCTGGGGCTCTCCCTCGGCTGGTCCGTCATGGCGGTCGGTGCCGCGTTGATCGCCCCGATCGCCGGACTCGTCCTCGGACACCTGATCCGGCACCGCCGGCTCGCGTCGTTCTTCATCACCGGCGGGTTCGTCTCCTGCTCCCTGGCGTTGGTGCTGCTCACCCGGGGCACGATCGAAGCGCACTTCCACTTCTTCATCATCATCGGCTTCATCGCGCTCTACCAGGACTGGGTTCCGTTCCTGTGGAACGCCGTGTTCACCACGGTCAGCCACGGCATCGGCGTGATCGGCTTCGGTGCGTTGATCTTCAACCACCCGGCGGCGCAGGCGAACCCGTGGCTGTGGTCGTTCATCCACGGCATCGCGGTGCTCATCGCCTGCGCCGGTGTCGTGATCTTCTGGAAGATCACCGAGGACGAGCAGTCCGAGAAGGAGGAGCTCGGCCGCCAGCTGATCACCGCGGACGCGGAGATCGGACGGCGCAGGTTCGCCTCGGACCTGCTGGTCAACCTCGCGCGGCGGAACCAGTCGATGCTCCACAAGCAGCTCGACATCATCAACCAGCTGGAGGAGAAGGAGCAGGACCCCGACGCGTTGGCCGAACTGTTCCGGCTCGACCACCTGGCCACCCGGGTGCGCCGCAATGCCGAGAACCTGCTGGTGCTCGCCGGTGAGCAACCGCCGCGTACCTGGTCCGCGCCGGTCCCGCTGCGTGATGTCGTGCGTGCCGCGATCGCCGAGACCGAGGACCTCGACCGCGTCGTGTTCGTCGTGGACGACCAGGCGGCGGTGGCCGGGCACACCGTCGCCGACCTCACCCACCTGCTCGCCGAGCTGACCGAGAACGCGGTCCGGTTCTCCCCACCCGAGACCTCGGTGACGATCCGTACCCGGCCCAACCCCCGGGACGAGGGCGGGCAGCTGCTGACCGTCGAGGACTGGGGCGTCGGCATGCCCGAGGACGAGATGGCGGCGGCCAACGCGATGCTCGCCTCGCCGCCCGAGGTGGACCTGTCGGTCTCGCAGCGCCTGGGATTCCACGTCGTCGCCCGCCTGGCCGTGCGGCACGGTATCGAGGTCTCGCTCAGCGCCACGCCGGGGACGGGGGTCACCGCGGTGGTCGTCCTGCCGAGCGCGCTGTTCACGTCGGCGCTCGCCGCGGGCGCGACCCAGTCGTTGCGGGCCGGGCCGGTCCCCGCGCCTGCGGCGCCCACGCTCAACCGGGGCGCCCACGCCTCCGTTCCCGGCCCGTATCCGCGGCCGGAGCCGACGTACGTGACCAGCGGCGCGGCGGCGGCCACGACGACCGCGGTGCAACCGGGCCGGGACGAGACCTGGGTTCCCCCGCGGCCCCCGGCCCCGGCCACGATGCTCCCGTCCTTCGGGGAGAGCGACGGTTGGACGGGGTGGTGGGATCCGAGCGATCGCACCGCGGCCGGCGGCTCGAACGCCCGGCCGGACGCCGCCGGGACATCCTCGCCCGCCGTCACGTCGGCGCCGCCCGAGGCTGCCCGGACACCGGCTGCCGAGGCGTCGGCCCCGTCCGTCGCCGCGCCGACACCGTCGGCCGAGTCGTCCGCGCGGCACCCCGCACCCACCCCGCGGTCACCGATCCCACAGCCGCGCACAGTGGAGGCGCTCTCACCGCGTCCATCGGTGTCCGTGCCGAGTCCGGGCGGGTTGCGACGCCGGGTGCCGCAGTCACATCTGGCCCCCGAGTTGCGCCAGCCCGAGCCGGAGGCGGCCACGGTCACGGCGCCCAGTCCCGAGGCCGCCAGGGCGCTGTCCCGCTACCAGGCGAGCCGGCAGGCGGCGCAGGCGGTCGTGGAGGGCGAGCCCGAAGGACAGCCCGGTCGAGGAGAGGTGGACCAATGAGCTGGCGTGCGACTGAGGTCGAGGAGGCGCGGTGACTGGCGCGGCTGGTCGGTTGGACTGGTTGCTGGTTGAGTTCGCCCGTGACGTCCCGGGAGTGGTGCACGCGGTGGTGGTGTCCGGCGACGGACTGCGCCTCGCCACATCCCCCGGGGTCGCCGTCGCCCTCGGTGACCAGTTGTCGGCGGCGGCGTCCGGGCTGGTCAGCCTCGCCCGGGGAACCGCGCACCTGCTGAACGCGGGGGCCGTGACGCAGACGATCCTGGAGATGGCGGGCGGCTACCTGTTCGTGACGGCGGTCAGCCAGGGCGCGACCCTGGCCGTGTACGCCGACCGCAGCTGCGACATCGGGCTGGTCGGCTACGAGATGACGATGCTGGCCAATCGGGTCGGCCACGCCTTGACCCCGGCGCCGCGCAGCGCCACCGGGGGCTAGCGGTGACCCCCGAGGATCCTGGGCGCGCCGCGGGCCGCGTCGTCCCCGTCTACGCGGTCACCGGCGGCCGGACCCGTTCGACGGGCCGGGAGCTGCCGGTGGAGGCGCTCGTCACGGTGACGGCGGCCGGCGGACGTTCCGCCGAGCTGCAACTGGAGTACCGCACGATCGTCGAGCTGGCGGTCGTCCCGATCTCCCTCGTCGAGATCGGTGCAACGCTCGGGGTGCCGGTGGGCGTCGCCCGGGTGCTCGTCGGCGACCTCGCCGACGCCGGCTATCTGGACATCCACCTGCCGCCGTCGGCCAGCTCGGACGAGGGACCCAGCGCCGAGGTGCTGGAGCGACTGTTGGAGGGGTTGCGTGCGCGCTGAACAGGACACGGCGCTCATCCCGCTGAAGGTTCTGGTGGCGGGCGGATTCGGGGTGGGGAAAACCACCCTGGTGCGGTCGATGTCGGAGATCCCACCGCTGCTGACGGAGCAGGCGATGACCACCGCGTCGATCGGGATCGACGACGCCATGGTGGTGCCGGACAAGCAGACGACCACTGTGGCGATGGACTTCGGCCGCATCACGGTCGACGACTCGCTGATCCTCTACCTGTTCGGCACGCCGGGACAGTCGCGCTTCTGGTTCATGTGGGACGAGCTTGCCCGCGGCTGTGTCGGAGCCGTCGTGCTCGTCGACCTGCGCCGGGTGGACGACTGCTTTCCGGCGATCGACTACTTCGAGAACCGGCGGCTCCCGTTCGTCGTGGCGGTGAACGAGTTCCCGGGTACGGACGCCTACGACGACGCCACCGTCCGCGATGCGCTCGCCCTTTCCGCCGACTGCCCGCTGGTGCGGATGGACGCGCGACGGCCCGACTCGGGGCTCAGCACGCTCATCACGCTGGTGGAGCACGCGCTGGCGCGCACGACGGCCGCAGCGAGCTGACGGACCGGCGGTGCCGCCGCTCAGCGCGGATGTTCGCTCCGCGGGCTCCGCTCAGCGCGGCAGCGCCGCCGCCTGCCAGGCCCCGGGGCCCGGGTGCAGCGGGGTGCGCAGCCGCCGGGCCGGGTCGGACCACAGATCGCGCTTCCGCGCCGGGATGACCCGGGGGGCCGCGGCCGCCGCGGCGAGCACCGCGGTCAGCGCGGCCACCTCCTCGTCGCTCGGTTCGCCGCGGACGATCCGGAACAGCGCGCGGCGCTCCTCCGGGGTCTGTTCCTCGGTTACCTTGCCCACGATCAGCTCTCTTTCCGCAGCTCAAACCCCCCGGTGAGTGCGTAACAGTGTTCTAACACTGTTACGCACTCACCGGGGAAGCCGCTACAGGGGGATGTTGCCGTGCTTGCGGGCGGGCGCGGTTTCGCGCTTGGTCGCCAGGCTCCGTAGCGCCCGGCCCAGATGGCCGCGGGTGTGCGAGGGCGGGACGACCGCGTCGATGTAGCCGCGGTCGGCGGCGAGGTAGGGATTGCAGAGGGTGTCCTCGTACTCCTGCTGCAGCTGCGCCCGGCGCGCGGCGAGCTCGTCGCCCTCCAGCCCGGCGAGCTGCTTGCGGTAGAGGATGCCCACCGCGCCGGACGCGCCGGTCACCGCGATCTGTGCGGTGGGCCAAGCGAGGTTGAGGTCGGCACCGAGGTGCTTGGAGCCCATGACGTCGTAGGCACCGCCGTAGGCCTTGCGGGTGATCACCGTGAGCTTCGGGACGGTCGCCTCGGCGTAGGCATAGATCAGCTTCGCGCCGCGGCGGATGATCCCGTCCCATTCCTGTTCGGTGCCCGGCAGGAAGCCCGGGACGTCGACGAACGTCACGACCGGGATGTTGAACGCGTCGCAGGTGCGGACGAACCGCGAGGCCTTCTCCGAGGCGTCGATGTCCAGGCAGCCCGCGAACTGGGTGGGCTGGTTGGCCACCACCCCGACGCTGCGGCCCTCGATGCGCCCGAAGCCCACCACGATGTTCGGCGCGAACAACTCGTGGACCTCGAGGAACTCGCCCTCGTCCACGACCCGGTTGATCACCTCGCGGATGTCGTAGGGGGTGTTCGGCGAGTCCGGGATGATCGCGTCGAGCTCCCGGTCGCTGTCGGTGAGGTCGTCGGCGATCGATCCGGACATCGGCTCCGGCGCCGGGAACGACGGGGGCTCGGACAGGTTGTTGGACGGCAGGAAGCTCAGCAGCTCCTTGACATAGGAGATCGCGTCGTCCTCGTCGGCGCCGAGGTAGTGCGCCACGCCGGACTTCGTGTTGTGCGCGCGTCCGCCGCCGAGCTCCTCCATCTCGACGTCCTCACCGGTGACGGTCTTGATCACGTCGGGGCCGGTGATGAACATGTGGCTGGTCTCGTCGACCATCACCGTGAAGTCGGTGAGCGCGGGGGAGTACACCGCCCCGCCCGCGCACGGGCCCATGATCAGCGAGATCTGTGGGATCACCCCGGAGCTGCGCACGTTGCGCATGAAGATCTCGCCGTAGAGGCCGAGGGCGACGACACCCTCCTGGATCCGCGCCCCGCCGCCGTCGTTGATCCCGATGACGGGGCAGCCGACCTTGGCGGCATAGTCCATGACCTTGACGATCTTCTCGCCGTAGACCTCGCCGAGCGAGCCGCCGAAGACCGTGGCGTCCTGGCTGAACACCGCGACCGGGCGGCCGTCGATGGTCCCGGTGCCGGTGACGACGCCGTCCCCGAAGGGCCGTTTGTCCTGCATCCCGAAGTTCGTCGAGCGGTGCCGCATCAGCGCGTCGAGCTCGATGAACGAGCCCGGGTCGAGAAGCTGGTCGATCCGTTCGCGGGCGGTCTGACGGCCCTTGGCGTGCTGCCGCTCGACCGCCGCCGCGGAGCCGGCGTGCACCGCCTCGTCGTAGCGCCGGTAGAGGTCGGCCAGCTTACCGGCGGTGGTGTGGATATCGGGCTCGCCGGGGAGATCCCCGTGGGCCCCCATCGGCTCGGTCGCGGCGCTCATGAACGGGGAGCCTAACTCGCCGCGGGCCGCATGTGATGGTCATCCGAGGGCGGTCTGGGTCACGTGCCCGCGCGGGCGCGGCGGGCCCGCAGCGGATACCGTCACCCCTCGTGAGCCCGGATACCTCACCCCTGGACGTCGACCGGCTGCGCACGACGCTGCTCGCCCCGGTCGGGCCGTGGGCGAACCTTGACGTGGTCGAGCGGACCGGGTCGACCAACGCCGACCTGCTCGCCGCGGCGGCCGCGGGCGCGCCCGACCGTTCGGTGCTCGTCGCCGAGCACCAGGCCAGCGGACGCGGCAGGCTCGCCCGGACCTGGGAGTCGCCCCCCGGTTCCGGGATCACCGTCAGCGTGCTGTGGCGGCCCGTCGGTGTCCCGGCCGACCGGTTCGGTTGGCTGCCGATGCTGGGCGGGCTCGCGCTGCTCGACGCCGTGCGCGAGTTCTGTCCGGCCGAGGCCGGCCTGAAGTGGCCCAACGACCTGCTGCTCGGTACCGAGCAGCGCAAGGCCGCCGGGATCCTCGCCGAGATGACGGCGGTGGGCGGCGGTGGTCCCGGGGTGGTGCTGGGCATCGGACTCAACGTGGCGGCGAGCCGCGCGCAGCTGCCCGCCGGCGCGACGTCGCTGGCCGAGGAGGGGGCCGCCGACGTCGATCGCAGCGATCTGCTCATCGTCCTGCTCACCCGGCTCGCCGAGCGCGAGGCCCACTGGCGGGAGGCCGGCGGTGACGCCGAGGCCGCCGGCCTGCACGCCGCCTACCGAGCCGCGTGCCTCAGCCTCGGCATGCAGGTCAGGGTGGAGTTGCCCGGTGGCGAGACCCGGGTGGGGATGGCCGAGGACATCGACGGGCACGGCCGGCTGCTGCTGCTGGGGCAGGACGGCGCGCGCCAAGGGGTGACCGCGGGCGATGTGGTGCATCTGCGGCCGGCGAGCGGCTGAGCCGGCTCCGGTGACCGAAGGCGGCATGATCGACCCGCTACATTGGCTCGATGGCCTACCCGGACGACCTGCTCGTCGATGGAGAGCGGGTCGTGCTGCACAAACATCCGCATTGGAAGATGTTGGTCCTGCCGGTGCTGGTGTTCCTGGTCACCGTCGGCGTGGCGGCCTATCTCGCCGCACTGGTCCGCAACCAGAGCTGGGCGTCCATCGCATGGATCGCGCTCGCCGCCGTCGGAGTGCTGATCGTCCTCTGGTTCACCGCGTTGCCGTTCGTTCGCTGGCGCACGACGCATTTCGTGGTGACCACTCACCGCGTGCTCGTGCGCGAGGGAGTGCTGTCGCGGCAGGGCATCGACATCCCGATGAGCCGCATCAACAGTGTCCAGTTCCGCCACACCCTGGTCGAACGACTGCTGCGATGCGGCACGCTGGTCATCGAGTCGGCGTCCGACGAACCGCTGGAGTTCGACGACGTGCCGGACGTCGAGCGGGTGCACGCGACGCTCTATCACGAGGTGGTCGACGATGAGTGAGCAGGCCGGGATCCGGCAGCTACCGATGCAGGTTCCCACCGACGGGCTTCCCGAGCGGGTCACCATCTACGAGGTCGGTGCCCGCGACGGGCTGCAGAACGAGAAGACGGTGGTCCCCGTCGAGGTCAAGGCGGAGTTCCTGGACCGGCTCGCCGACGCGGGGCTCGGTGTCCTGGAGGCGACCAGCTTCGTGCATCCGAAGTGGGTCCCCCAGCTCGCGGACGCCGCCGACCTGCTGGAGCGGCTCGGCCGCCGGGACGGGATCGACTACCCGGTGCTGGTGCCCAACGAGCGCGGCCTCGACCGGGCGCTCGACGCGGGCGTGCGGCATATCGCGATCTTCGCCAGCGCTACGGAGACGTTCGCGCGCAAGAACCTCAACCGCACCCTCGACGAGCAGTTCACCATGTTCGACCCGGTCGTGAAGCGGGCACGCGGCGAAGGGCTGCGGGTGCGTGCCTACGTGTCGATGGCCTTCGGCGACCCGTGGGAGGGCGCGGTCACCCCGGCGCAGGTCGCCGTCGTCGGCAGGCGGCTCGTCGAGATGGGCTGCTGGCAACTCTCGCTCGGTGACACCATCGGAACCGGCACACCGGGGCACGCCGAGGCAGTCATCGACGCCTGCGTGAGCGCCGGGATCGGCACCGACGCGCTCGCCGTCCACTTCCACGACACCTACGGACAGGCGCTGGCCAACACCCTCGCCGCGCTACGCCGCGGCGTCACCACGGTCGACGCGAGCGCGGGCGGCCTCGGCGGCTGCCCCTACGCCGCCTCGGCCACCGGCAACCTCGCTACCGAGGACCTGGTCTGGATGCTCGACGGGCTGGGTATCGGGCACGACGTCGACCTGCGCGCGTTGGTGGAGACCAGCACGTGGATGGCCGGGAAGCTGGGGCGTCCCTCCCCGTCCCGCGTGGTGCGCGCGCTGGGCGGCTAGGTCACCACCGACGGACCGTCGGTGAGGTGCCCGCGCCCGGACCGTCGGGTCGTCGTTGGCCTGGTACTTCTCCTGGATCGCCGTCACCGACTCGGCCTCGATCCGGGCCTGCGCCGGGTCGTACACGCCGCAGGGCAGGTCGCAGTGCGCGGTGGCCTCCAGTCGCGGGCGCAGCGTCGACCGCATCGTGTCCTCCCTCGCCGGTCTAGCGCCAGTAGTCGTTGGCCGCCGCGATGGTCGCGAACTCGGTGGCCACGACCTGCGCCACCGCGAGGAGCGCGGCCGGGTCGTTCGCGTACACCTTCCGGGCCTCCGTGCGGGCCTCGGCGTCGGGCTGCGTGAGCTTGATCGTGAGCCGGGCCAACCGCACCGCCAGCGCCCGTCCCTCCTCGGGGCTCGCCGTGTGCAGGGAGTTTCCCGGAACCAGTTCGACCTCGCCGTTCACGAATCGTCCTTTCGACGTCCTCGATGTGGATATCCCTCCTCGGGGGTGGCCGGGGCCCGGTCCAGGCCCCGGCCACATCCCGAGGGTCAGACCCCCGCCGGGGTCGGCGCCGCGACCGTGTCGATCGTCTCCATGGACTTGGTGAACTCGACGAACTCGTTGTCCATCAACGCTCGCGGCTCGAAGGAGGGGCTCGCCATGACGCCGTGCACGCGGCGGCGCTGCATGCCGAAGTTGCCGCCGTCGTAGATCGGGAAGATCGCCGCTTCCCGCAGGTACTTCTCGAAGGCGTGCTTGCGGTCGGCGCTGTTCACGCCGACGACCTGCAGGCACTTGTACACGGCATCGAACAGCGTCTCGGTGCAGAAGACCTTGTTCATCGCGCCGATCAGCTCGCCGTGGTAGTCGTGCTGGTCGATGTAGTGCGCGGCCTTCCAGCAGAAGTAGCGTGCCGCCTCGATCTTGGCGGCGACGTCGCCGAGCACGTACCCGACGTACTGATGGTGGATGATCGGGTGCGGCCCGCCGGCGGTGTAGGTCTTGGCCCAGGACAGCGCCGCTTCGTAGGCCGCCCGCGCGACGCCGACGGCCGCGATCCCGGCGACCGGGCCGGACCAGGCGAAGTTGCGGTTGATGAGCAGGTCGCCGTTGCCCTTGGTGCCCTCGACGATGTTCTCCACCGGCACCCGGGCGTTGTCGAAGACGACCTCGGAGTTCGGGGTCAGCCGGTGCCCGAAGGAGTCGATCGTGTTGAAGGTGACGCCGGGTGTGTCGCGGTCGACGAGCAGCGCTGCGAGACCTTCTGTTCCGCCCTTGTCCGGGTCGGTCCGGACGACGTACAGGCTGGTGTTGGCGCCCCGGTTGTCCCAGCCGCCGACGTTGCACGGCCAGTACTTGCGCCCGTTGACGACGTAGCTGTCGCCGTCGAGGCGGGCCGTCACCCCGATCCCCGCTGGCGACGGGAGCGGGGTGTCGAAGTTGGCGGTGCCCCCGGGGGAGCCCGCGGGCTCGCTGGCGCCGTATCCGGCGATCCACTCGCCGGTCGGGTCCGACGTCGCGGCGCCGAGGACCTGGGACTTCTGCTTCTCGGTGCCCCAGTACCAGACCGGCAGTAGGCCCAGGCCGTTGACGAGCACGGTGCAGGCGAAACCGGGATCGACCGCGCAGATCTCCTCCGCTGCAAGAATGAGTTCCACGTTCGTGAGCCCGCCGCCACCGTATTCCTTGGGCAGCATGCAGAACGCGATGCCCGCCTTGTACGCCTCGACGTACGCCGGCTTGGTCATCTGGAACGCCTTCAACGGATCCGGCTCCCGGTCGGCATTGCGGACCACGGGGGCGAGAACACCCTCGGCGAAATCCCGGGCGTCGAGCTGGACTTTCTTCTGGGCATCACTCAGAGTGAAGTCGATCGCCATTCTGGCACCTCGCAAGGATCTACACGGATTCGACGGGCCCGCGGCACGTGTCGGGTCGGGACACGTGCCGCGTGCTGCGACTCAATATCGCCGATTTCCGCGCGCCGGAGAAAGCCCGTCCGAACAGACGACGGCGTGCCGGACATGAACGACCGCACCGGCGGCACGAACGGTCGTCCCCGATGGCGCGAGCCCCGGCCGGCGCGTCGGGCCGACGTATCACGGCGATCGGCCGCGGGCGGTGTGCCGCGGGGAGCCGATCCGGGGGAGGCGCCGCGTCCGACCCTGCGACCGGGGCCCGGCATCCGCGCTGACCTGTGATCGAGCGGTGTCAGATGCCGAGCCGCTGACGGACCTCGTGGGTGCTGCGCCGCGACACCGGAATGCTCTCGGTCCGGTGGTGGTCGGTGCACAGGGCGATGAGGCCGCTGCCCTTGTGCACGACGCGGCGCACCCGTGACGGATTGATGAGAAAACTGCGGTGGACCCGGAGGAAACCGTAGCGGGCGAGCTCGCGCTCGAGATTGTCCATCCCTTTCGTGACGGCCCGGAAACGGCCGCAGTCGGTCGTCAGCCACACGATGTGCCGATTCGCCTCGGCGAACCGGACCTCGTGTGGGTCGAGGAGCAGGACGGAATCCCCGGCGAGCGCCGCGATCCGTTCCGGTGTGTCCGGAGCGGATCGATGTTCGACCGTGTCCAGAATCGGGCCGGAATCGTGTGTCTCCCGGTGGTCGGAGAGTATCCAGCCAGCGAGTCCGGTCGGGCCGGTCACCGGCGTCACCGCGTAGGCCTGCGGGTCTTCGCGAAGCGGCGGTCCGATGACGGCAGTGCCCTGCCACGACGGATCTGCGAGGGCCTTCCCGAATGAGTCCTCAGCGACGACGCGCAGCGGGGCGAACGTCGCGCCGCGGCGACTCGCCGGTTCCAGCAGGAATCCCGGCGGAATCCCGCCGACGGCCTTTCGCACGCTCTCGCTCGCTGCGATGACGTTCCCCGCCAGGTCGAGGCCGAGCAGGTTTCCCGGTCGCCGCGAGCTCTCCGCCGAGAACCGCTCGGCCACCGCCATCGCGTCGCGCAGCGCCAGGTGCCTCAGGTAGCGCCGGACAGTCTCGAGCTCGGCCGCCAGCCGCGTGATCAGGCCCGTCACCCGATCCTCGGCCCGCGCCGAGACGTTGAGCGTGCCGACCGGGCGCGCTGTGACCGGGTCGTGCAGCGCGAGCCCGAGGCAGTTCCACTCGTGCATGTCCAGGCGCCAGTGCTCCGGGCCCCGCACGGCGACCGGCTGCGAGAGCAGCAGTGCGGTCCCCATCCCGTTTGTCCCGCCCACCGATTCCGGCCACCGGACCTGCGGCTCGAACCGACCGTCGGTGGCGTGTTCACTCAGCCCCCGAGCGCCCCACGACGCCAGGATCTGGGCGTCGGCGTCGGTGACGGTCGCCAGGCAGTCCCCGACGTCGTCCACGATCGCGGCTGCGACCGCCCCGAGCTGGGCGTAGACCCCGTCGTAGCGCGGGGTCACCCGGCGGTGCTGCCGGTGCGTCCGGGGGCTCGGGTGCACCGGGTCGAGGTCGTGCACGTCGCGGCACCGCCGCCACGACTGCAGGATCGCGGGCGGCAGCCGCGCGGCGGCGAGCTCGTCGTCGCCCGCGATGAAGCGCTCCCAGGCAGCCAGCGTCTCGGCGCGCCGCCGCCGCGCGTCGCGCACGGCGGGATCCGGCTGGGCAACGTCGCTGCGCATGCATCGCTCCTTTGCAACGCACCGGCTCGCGAGCACGGAGCCGGTCCCTTCCTCAGCGCGTCCGGGAGCGCTGGTGTCCCCGAGCCTCGTGCGGCGACTCGGTGAGCACGCCGTATCCCTCCATCGACTTCTTGAACGCGAATGGGGCGCAGTCGGCGAAGAGGTCAGGGGTGAACCCCGGGTCGGCCATCACGCCCCAGGCCTTGCGGCGCTGCATCCCCAGGTTGCCGGCGTCGTAGAGCGGGAACACGACCGCCTCGCGGTAGTACTTCTCCATCCCGAACTTCCGGTCGAGTGCGTTGACCCCGACGATGCGCATGCAGTCGAAGACCACGTTCTGCATGACGTCCGCGCAGAACATCTTGTTCATCGCGCCCAGCGCATGGCCCTCGCTGTCGTACTTGTCCATGTAGTGCGCGGCCTTCCAGCACAGGTAGCGACCAGCCTCGATCTTGGCCGCGACCTCGGCGAGGAGGTTGCCGACGGCCTGGTGGTTGATGATCGGCGACGAGCCGCCACCGGTGTAGGTCTTGGCCCACTTCAGGGCGAACTCGTAGGCGCCGCGGGCAACACCGACCGCCGCGATGCTGGCGATCGGACCGGACCAGGTGAAGTTGCGGTTCAGGACGATATCGCCGTCGCCCTCGGCGAACAGGTTCTCCTCGGGGACACGCACATCGCGGAAAACCATGGTCACGTTCTGGCAGGTCCGCAGACCGATCTTGTCGATGACCTCGTACTCGATGCCGGCCGTCCCGCGTTCGACGAGGATCGCGCTGAGCCCGTCCCGGCCGCCTTTCGTCCGGTCGGTCCGCACGATGCACAGATTGGTGTCGGCGCCGCGCAGGTCCCAGCCGCCGGCGTTGCATGGCCAATGCTTCTCGCCGTTGAGGACGTACTCGCCGTTGGCCCTGTCGTGGTGGGCGATGAGCTGGATCCCGGCCGACGGGTCGGGGTGGTCGAAGTTCGCGGTGCCACCGCGCTCGCTGACCACCCAGCCGCCCAGGTAGTCCATGGTGGCGCAGTTCGTGGCCGTACCGATCCACTTCTCGCACTGCTGCTCGGTGCCGAACCAGGTCAGCGGCATGAGGGCCAGACCGTTGACCAGGATGATCGTGGGGAACCCCGCATCGACCGCGCACAGCTCCTCGGTGATGATCATCATGTCGACGTTGCTGGCCCCACCGCCGCCGTACCTCTTGGGAAAGAAGCACGTGGCCAGGCCCATCGCGTACACCTGCTCGAAGACCGGTTTCATCGCGACGAACGCCTCCTGCGCGTCCCGCAGCGCATCGGCCCGTTCCGCCGCAGGCCGCAGGACTTCGCGGGCGAACTCGCGGACGTCGTACTTCAGCTTCCGCTGGCGGGCGGTGAGCTCGAAGTCGACCGACACAGTTCCTCCTGGTCGAGTGGCTGAGGCAGATCGGAGCTCAGGGGTGCCGTGGGTTCCCCGATGGCGGTGCCGCCGATCAGGTCGTGCTGGCCTGGCCGATGAGGCCGAGTGCTCCGCGCAGTCCGTTGTCGTTGGCCGCGATGTCATCGAGCGTGGCGAGGTCGAGGACGGCGAAGTAGGAGTCGAGGGCCTTCGCGAAGACACTACGTGCACCGCAGACCCCAGCCACCCGGCAGTAACGGGCCGGGCCGAGGCACTCGACGACGGCGAAGTCGTCCTCCATCGCCCGGATCACGTCGCCCACGGTGATGCTGCCCGGCTCACGGGCCAACCGGACGCCGCCGCCGCGTCCCCTGCTCGTCTCCACCAGGCCTGCCGCGCTCATCCGCTGGACCACCTTGTCGAGATGGTTGCGGGAGACGTGGTGTGCGGTGGCGATCTCGGCGATGGACCCCCGATGCTCGGGCGCGACGCGCAGGAACATCAGGACGCGCAGCGCGAAGTCGGCATGTTGGGTGTGTTTCATCGTCAGCTCGTCTCGAGAGAAGAGGGACGAACTGTACCGGTCGGACACGGGACGGCGGCCCGGTCGACCGTCGTGGGTTCGCTGCGGGTCTCAGCTGCGCGCCGTGTCCACCGGTCGGGACGGGTGCACGAGCGCTGCCGACTCGTGTGCTGCCGACGCGAGCGTGGTCGGCGCGCGGCCAAGCCGATCGGCCGTGCCCGACGACGCATGGCTCGGTCATGGCCATGGCGCCGCCTCGTGGTCAGGACTTTAAATCGGTAGATGGGATACTACTTTTATTGGCTCGGTGTGGGCAAGGCCACGTTCTCCGTGCCGACCAGGCGGTGCGGCGTCAGGCCGTGCGGACCCCGAACATTCCGGTGAAGGTGGCCCGGAAGACCGGCGTGTCCCCGCGGTACATCCGGGCGCCCAGCGTGACCAGCCCCAGCTCCGGGCGGCTGCGGGAGCGGCGGGCTCCCAGGATCTCCAGGCTCGCGGCGAGCAGATCACCCGCGAACACCGGCGCGGGCCAGGAGATCTCCTCCCCGCCGGGCGAGCCGAGCGCGACCGCACGGCTGAGCACGTGGTCGACGTAGGCGCGCATCCACAGCCCGCAGGTGTACCAGCCGGACGCCGCCAGCTGCCCGAAGATCGACTCCTTGCCCGCCTGCTCGTCGAGATGGAACGGCTGCGGGTCGAAGCGCCGTGCGAACGCGATCATCTCGTCGCGATCGACGGTGATCCTGCCCAGGTCGAACACGCGACCCGGGGTGAAGTCCTCGAAGGCGAGCTCCGCCATGTCGCGACCCTATGCGGCGCTCACCCCCGACCGGAAACAGGCGAGCGAGGCATCATGCACCAGTCCGTTGGAGGAGATCGCATCCCCACCGGCGAACGTCGCGACCCCGGCGAGGTCGGACAACCGTCCGCCGGCCTGCTCGACGATCACCTGCAGCGCCGCCAGGTCCCAGCTGTTGGCCTCGGGCTCGACGGCCACGTCGATGAGTCCCTCGGCGACGAGACAGTGCTGCCAGAAGTCGCCGAACGCCCGGGTCTCCCAGCACCGTTCGGTGAGGGCCAGCCAGCTGTCGAAGGTCCCGTGGGTGCGGAAGACCTCCGCGTTGGTGGTCGAGACGTAGGCGTCGCCGAGCTCGGCGACGCTCGACACCGCGATCCGGCGGGGCTCGCCTCCGGGCGCGTCGGTGGTCCATGCGCCCGCGCCCGCCGCGGCCCACCAGCGGCGGCCCAGCCCCGGCGCGCTCGCCACCCCGACCACCGGCGTGCCATGCACGGTCAGCGCGATGAGCGAGGCCCAGACCGGCATCCCCCGCGAGAAGTTCTTCGTGCCGTCGATCGGGTCGAGCAGCCAGCCGCGGCCGCTTTCGGGCACCTCGCCGCCGCGTTCCTCACCCAGCACGCCGTCGCCGGGGCGCTGCGCCGCGAGCTCCGCGCGCAACGCGTCCTCGGCGGCGGTGTCGGCGTCGGTGACCGGGGTGCGATCGGGTTTGCGCGTCACCCGCAGATCGGCGGCGCGGAACCGGGGCAGCGTCATCGCGTCGGCGATATCGGCCAGCCGCAGCGCGAGAGAGAGATCGGCGTCCACGCCACGAGCATGCCAGGCGGTCCTGCCCGGAACGAACCGTCGAGGTCAGGTCGGGCTGGACACATGTCGTGCGCATCGGGACGCGCGGTTCGCGCGGCATCTAAGCTGCCGATGTGACCACCGTCCTGCTGGCAGAGGACGACGGCGCGATCGCCGAGCCGCTGTCGCGGGCCCTGCAGCGCGAGGGGTACCGCGTGGACGTCGCGGCAGACGGCGTCGCCGCCCTCGAACGGGTTCGACACGGCGACATCGACCTGCTCGTCCTGGATCTCGGGCTACCCGGGATGGACGGGCTCGAGGTCTGCCGGCGGCTGCGCCCGGACCACCCCGACCTTCCCGTGCTCATGCTCACCGCCCGCACCGACGAGGTCGACTTCGTCGTGGGCCTGGACGCCGGCGCGGACGACTACGTGGGTAAGCCGTTCCGGCTCGCCGAGCTGCTCGCCAGGGTTCGTGCGCTGCTGCGCAGGCTCACCCCGGAGACCGTCGAGGTCGGCGGGGTGCGAATGGAGCTGTCCGGGCGCCGCGTCCTCGTCGACGGCGCCGAGGTCAGCCTGGCGAACAAGGAGTTCGAGTTGCTGCGGGTGCTGCTGCTGCGCGCCGGGCAGGTCGTGACCCGCGAGGAGATCCTGCGCGAGGTGTGGAACGACCCGGACCTCAAGACGTCCAAGACGCTGGACATGCACATGTCGTGGCTGCGACGCAAGATCGGGGGCGAACGCCGCATCGCGACGGTCCGGGGCGTCGGTTTCCGGTTCAACCACGACTGATCTGGGACGCCGATGCGCCGCCGAATCCTGCAGTCGACCCTCTTCGTGGTGGCCATCACCGCGCTGGTGCTCGGCGGCCCACTGGCGATCACGACCTGGCTGCTGGTGGAGGACATCACCCGGAGTGACCTGACCGCGCGGCTCGAGCAGGTCGCTGCCCGGCTCGACGAGGCGCAGGCATCCGACGAGCTCGACCGGTCCGCGATCGGGCTCGCCGTTCCCGCTGGCGGACGGCTCACCCTGACCCTGCCGGGCCGGGCCCCGCAGGTCATCGGGGCCGACGTCGGCGCGAACCCGGTGGTCGAGACCCTGCCGTTCGGTCCCGGCGGTTCGCTGCTGCTCGCCCAGCCGCGGTCGGAGATGCGGACCGAGCAGGTACAGGTCACGGGGATCGTGGTGCTCCTGGTCGTGCTCTCGGTCGGTACCGGGGCGATCGTCGCGACGGTGACGGCACGCCGGCTGGCCACCCCGCTGCTGGCCGTGGCCGACCGGGCGGCCCGCCTGGGCGGCGGCGACTTCCGTTCGGTGCCGCAGCGGCACGGCATCCCCGAGCTCGACCGCGTCTCCGATGTGCTCGACGCCTCCGCCGTCGCCCTGGCCGAGCTGGTGCAGCGGGAGCGCGACCTGGTCGGCGACGTGTCGCACCAGCTGCGCAGCAGGCTCACCGCGCTCCAGCTGCGGCTCGACGAGCTGAGCACCCACCCCGATGCCAGCGCCCGCAAGGAGGCGCTGGCCGCGCTGGAGCAGACCGAGCGGCTCTCCGAGGTGCTCGACGAGCTGCTGGAGGCCGCGCGGCTGGCCAGGGCGGCGGGCGCGGAGCCGATGGATCTGCGGAGGGGCCTTGCCGAGGTGGCCGACGAGTGGCGGCCCGCGCTGCGGGCCGCGGGCCGCTCGATCAAGCTCCGGGTGCCCGACGGGCTGCTGGCGCGGGTGACTCCGGCGCGGCTGCGCGAGGCCGTGGGCGCGCTGGTCGACAACGCGATCCAGTACGGCGCGGGCGCGGTCACGATCAGCGCGCGGACCGGGGAGCAGACGCTGGTCATCGACGTCAGCGACGCGGGCCCGGGGGTACCGGACGAACTGGTGCCGCACCTGTTCGACCGGGGGTTCTCGACGGGCTCGTCGACGGGGCTCGGTCTGGCCTTGGCGCGCGCGCTCGTGGAGGCGGACGGCGGGCGGCTCGAGCTGTCCCGGTCCCGCCCGCCGACGTTCACGATCTTCGTGCCGGTCGCGCGGGCGGACGACGTCGTCAGCCTGCCCCGCCCCGCAGGCGCCTCGCCGCGCTAGGACTGCCCTGAAAAAGGGTGCGTGTCGGCTCGGCCGTTGAGGGCGTGGCTGGGACGATCTGTGGGTGCAGGGACGGGCCGATCCGCAGCGCGAGATCTTGGACGTGGAGTCGGTGGCCGGGCATCTGTTGCCCGCGGGCGGGGTGTTCGCGTTCCTGGCCGCGCACCGCGGCGAGTTGTTCCCCGACGAGTTGTTCGCCGACATGTTCTCGGCTGGTCGTGGGCGGCCGTCGATCCCGGCCGAGGTGATCGCCTCGGTGATCGTGTTGCAGACGCTTCACGGGCTCTCGGACGAGGCGGCTGCGGAGGCGGTGACGTTCGATCTGCGGTGGAAGGCGGCGTGCGGGTTGGCGGTGACCGCGAAGGGTTTCCACCCGACGACGTTGACCTACTGGCGGCGTCGGTTGGCGAACTCGCAGCGACCGAACCGGATCTTCGACGTGATCAAGGAGGTGGTGGCCGCGACCGGGGTGCTGACCGGGAAGACCCGCCGCGCGCTGGACTCCACTGTGCTCGATGACGCGGTCGCCACCCAGGACACGGTGACCCAGCTCGTGGCCGCGATCCGGCGGGTGGCTCGCGAGGTGCCCGGCGCCGCCGGGGTGATCGCGGCGCGGTGCAGCGCTCATGACTACTCCGAGCCGGGGAAACCGCGGATTGCCTGGGACGACGCCGCGGCCCGCGAGCAGTTCACCGACGCGCTCGTCGGTGACGCGCACCGGCTGCTCGGGTATCTGCCCGACCAGGAGCTGGGTGCCAAGGCCGCCGAGGCGGTGGCGTTGCTGGCATTGGTCGCCGGCCAAGACGTCGAACCCGCCGACGGCTCGGATGGCACCGACGGGCGCTGGCGGATCGCGCGGAAGGTGGCCCCGGACCGGGTGATCTCCACCGTCGATCCGCAGGCGCGGCACGCGCACAAGACCCGGTCGCGGCGCCACGACGGCTACAAAGCCCACGTGGTCGTCGAGCCCGACACCGGGATCATCACCGACACCGCCCTGACCTCGGCGGCGGGCCCGGAGAACTCCGACGCCGCGGTCGGGATCGATCTGCTCGCCGACACCGCAACCGAGGGCGAGCGGTTCGAGGTGTTGGCGGACTCGGCCTACGGCACCGGGGACGCGCTGGCCGCGCTCGCCGACTCGCAACACACCCCGATCATCAAGCCGTGGCCGCTGCGCCCGGCCGTCGAGGGCGGGTTCACCCTCGACGACTTCACCGTCACCGAGCCCACCGGCGACCAGCCCGGGTCGGTGACCTGCCCGAACGGGATCACCCGCCCGATCACCCGGACCCGGACGGTGACCTTCGGCGCGGCCTGCCGCGGCTGCCCGTTCCTGTCCCGTTGCACCACCTCGACCCGGGGCAAGAAGCTGTCGCTGCACCCCCACCAGGCCTTGCAACGCGCGCACCGGGTCCGCGCCCAGGACCCGGATTTCCAGGCTGTCTACCGCGAGCACCGGCCGATGGTCGAGCGCTCCATCGCCTGGCTGGTCGCCGGCGGGAACCGCAGGCTGCGGTTCCGCGGGACACAGCTCAACGATCTGTGGCTGCACCACCGCGTCGCCGGGCTCAACCTGCGCCGACTGCTCAACCTGGGCCTCACCCGCACCGCGGGCGCCTGGGCGACGGCCTGAACAGCACCAGGTCCGGGGCCTTGACCGGGCAGGCGGGGCGTTCCATCCTCGCCTACGACGGGCAGGGTGAACTCGTAGTCGCACCCCGGTGCCGACTCATCCGCCGCACAGACGGCCTTGAGGGACCCTGCCCGTCCCGATACCCGCACACAGCCCCTTCTTCAGGAGTCTCCTAGGTGCTCCGCGCCGGACACGGCGCCGAGCCGGCGCCGGCGTCGTGCTGACGGATGTCCGGATGCCGGTGTGGACCGGATCGCCGGCCGGCCCGAGAGCGTCCGGGCACGGCCCGCTCAACGGCGCTCAGGGACCGCCCACCGGGACCTGGCGGCGGACGTTCTGGTCGGGGAACACGAATCGCCGGAACGCCCACCAGCGGAACGCCATCCCGGCCAGGACACCGAGGATCTGTCCGCTGACGAAGTCGGCCACCTCCTGGGTGACCAGGCTCACGCCGGGAACCTTGAGGTCGAGAACGTAGCGGGAGATGGCCAGCGGCGCGGTGTACACCGCCACGCCGATGCCGCTGATCAGGAAGAACAGCGCGGCCTCGTGGTGCCGCTCCCGGCCGCCGCGGGTGCGGAACGACCACTCGCGATTCAGCACATAGGACACGATCGTCGCGATCAGCACCGCGAGGACCTTCGCGGTGATCGGCTTGACCTCCAGCACCGTGCTCTTGAGCAGCAGGAACACCGCCGTGTCGATCACCCAGGTCGTGCCGCCGACCAGGGCGAACTTCACCAGCTCGCGGTGCCTGATCGCGACGTCGCGGTAAGGCTGCGGGATGAGCGTCAGCACCGATTCGACCACGGACACCCTGCCGATCGTGCCAGATCAGTTGATCGCTTATCCGGCAGGCCCGGACCCGGGATGCCGGGGTCCGCGGCCGCCGCCGTAGTCTTTGCGGATCGTGAGCACATCGAGCGGCATGCCCGCGGTCGGCATGGTCGGGGCGGGCCAGCTGGCGCGGATGACCCATCAGGCCGCGATCGCGCTCGGCCAGTCCCTGCGGGTGCTGGCCGTACGCGCCGACGAGCCGGCGGCGCAGGTCGCCCCCCATGTGGTGCTCGGCGCCGCCGACGACCTCGATGCGCTGCACACCCTGGCCCGTGGCTGCCACGTGGTGACCTTCGACCACGAGCAGGTCCCGCAGGAGCATCTGCGCGCGCTCGTCGAGGCCGGGGTGACGGTGCGCCCGGGCCCCGAGGCGCTGCTGCACGCCCAGGACAAGCTGGTCATGCGCCGCAGGCTCGCCGAGTTGGGCGTTCCGGTACCGGCTCACGCACCGGTGAGCGACCTCGCCGACCTCAAGGCCTTTGTCGCCGACCACGGTTGGCCCGTTGTGCTCAAGGCCGTGCGCGGCGGTTACGACGGTCGCGGAGTGTGGCTGCTCGACGGCCCCGACCCCGGTGCGGTCGAGGAGCTGCTGGCCGCGGGGGTTCCGTTGATGGTCGAGACCGCGGTCCCGATGCGCCGCGAGCTCGCCGTGCAGGTGGCCCGGTCCCCGTTCGGCCAGGCCGCCACGTGGCCGGTGGTGGAGACCGTCCAGGCCGACGGGCAGTGCGTTCAGGTGCTCGCCCCGGCGCCGGGTCTGGCCGGGGACACCGCGCTCGCCGCGCAGCGGCTCGCGCTGCGGATCGCCCACGAGCTCGCGGTGGTCGGGCTGCTGGCGGTCGAGCTGTTCGAGACCGACGACGGGCTGCTCGTCAACGAGCTCGCGATGCGCCCGCACAACTCCGGGCACTGGACGATCGAGGGTTCCCGCACCTCGCAGTTCGAGCAGCATCTGCGCGCGGTGCTCGACTATCCGCTCGGCGCGACCACACCGACGTCGCCGGCGGTGGTCATGGCCAACGTGCTGGGCGCGGCCCGGTCACCCACCATGAGTCTCGACGAGCGGCTGCACCACCTGTTCGCCCGCTTCCCGGACGTTCGGGTGCACCTGTACGGCAAGGCGGAGCGGCCCGCGCGCAAGGTCGGCCACGTGACCGTGCTCGGCGACGAGTTCGACGTCGTCCGGCGACGGGCCGCCCTGGCGGCGGGCTGGCTGGCCACCGGGACCTGGTCGGATGGCTGGTCGACGCATGGGTATGCGGCACAACGGAGGGTGCGCGGTGGCTGAGCCACTGGTCGGTGTGATCATGGGCAGCGACTCGGACTGGCCGGTGATGGGCGCAGCGGCCGAGGCCCTCGCCGAGTTCGAGGTAGCGCACGAGGTCGGTGTCTACTCCGCGCACCGCACCCCGCAGCGGATGCTCGACTACGCGACGTCGGCGGCGGACCGCGGCCTGCGTGTGATCATCGCCGGCGCCGGCGGCGCCGCGCACCTGCCCGGGATGGTCGCGGCGGCCACCCCGCTGCCGGTGATCGGGGTTCCGGTCCCGTTGCGCCAGCTCGACGGACTGGACTCGCTGCTGTCGATCGTGCAGATGCCCGCGGGCGTCCCGGTCGCCACCGTGGCGGTCGGTGGGGCCCGCAACGCCGGTCTGCTCGCGGTCCGGATCCTGGCGGCCGCCGACGCGGGGCTGCGCGAGCGGATGCGGCAGTTTCAGGTCTCCCTCGAGCGCATGGTCCTCGACAAGGACGCCGCGCTGCGGGCCTCGCTGCGCGACGGCTGAAACCGCGTTGCCGATCCTCGTGGCGCGGTCGTACCGTGGCCGTACACGAGAAGGGAGGTGGTCCAGCGTTGATTGGCGACAGGACTCGTGAGGTGGCTGTCCGCTAGCACCACAGGACTCGTTCTCCGACGGCCAGTGGAAGCCGGACCTGGTGCCGGCGAAATTCCAGGCAGTCGCCCGTGATCCCCGGGCCCGAGCCCGTCCAGCTCGGCGTGCGCGCCTGCGGCGCGGCCCGGGGATCATGCCTGTGCACCCCCCGGGTAGTTGCCGCTCAGGCGGACGCGCTGCGTTCCAGCCGCTCCACTGCCACCTCGAGGCGGCGAGCGACGTCGCTCAGCTCGTCGGCGGTCTCGAACGGCAGCAGGCCGGCCACCCGGCGGAACCGCGCTCGGCACGATTCGATCCCCGCGGTGGTGGCCCCCTCGGTCAGCCAGGTCCGCAGCGCCAGGTTGTGTGCGGCGACGACCGCCGCGGCGATGACCGCGGCCCGCAACTCGCCGTCGGGCACGTCGGCGAGCCGGGCCCGCAGCTGCTGGGTGAACAACCGCCGGTAGTGGTCGACGCTCGCGGCCTCCCGGTCCCGCAGCGCCAGTACCTGGTGGGTCAGCGCGAACCGTCTGCGCGCGACCTCGGCGTCGTCGAAGTACAGGTCGAACACGGTCTCGCCGGCCCGCAAGACCACCGACAGCAGTGGCTCGTCCGGGTGGGCCTCGGCGAACACGGCCGCCACCCGGGCGAGGCTCGCCTCGTGGTCGGGCGAAACGGCGTCCTCCTTGCCGCGGAAGTAGCGGAAGAACGTGCGGCGTCCCACCCCGGCGGCGGCCGCGATGTCGTCGACGGTCGTCTCGTCATAGCCCCGCTCGGTGAACAGCGTGACCGCGGCGTTGACCAGGTCACGGCGCACCTCGGCGCGACCCTCGGCGGAACGGCCACGGCGCGCATGATGGTTCGCGCCTGGGCGATTCATGGCACTGAGGGTAGCATCATAGTTGAATGATGGCACGGAGTGCCGCTAAGCTGACGTGCAGGTGCGGACCTACTCGCGGACAGGAACGGACACATGAACCCTGACTTCGACACCTACCGGCTCAGTGAGGAGCACGAGGCGTTGCGTGATGCGGTGCGCGCGCTCGCCGAGAAGGAGATCGCACCCCATGCCGCCGAGGTCGACGAGCAGGGGCGGTTCCCGCGCGAGGCTCTCGAGGCCCTCACCAAGGCCGGTTTCCACGCCGTGCACATCCCCGAGGCCTACGGCGGCCAGGGCGCCGACGAGCTGGCCGGTTGCATCGTCATCGAGGAGGTGGCCCGGGTCTGCGCGTCCTCCTCGCTGATTCCCGCCGTGAACGGGCTCGGGACGATCCCGATCCTGCTCTCGGCGTCGGAGGAGCTCAAGCAGCAGGTGCTGCCGTCCGTCGCGTCGGGTGAGGCGATGATCTCCTACGCGTTGTCGGAGCGGGAGGCCGGTTCCGATGCCGCCTCGATGAAGACCCGGGCCCACCGCGACGGCGACAACTGGGTGCTCAACGGCACGAAGTGCTGGATCACCAACGCCGGCGAGTCGACCTGGTACACGGTGATGGCGGTGACCGACCCGGAGAAGCGGGCCAACGGCATCTCCGCGTTCGTGGTGCACAAGGACGACCCCGGTTTCGAGGTCGGGCCCAAGGAGCGCAAGCTGGGCATCACCGGCTCGCCCACCCGCGAGATCTACTTCGCCAACTGCGTGATCCCGGGCGACCGGATCATCGGGGCCGAGGGCACCGGGTTCAAGACCGCGCTCGCCACCCTCGACCACACCCGCCCGACCATCGGGGCGCAGGCCCTCGGCGTCGCCCAGGGCGCGCTGGACATCGCGATCGGCTACGTCAAGGAGCGCAAGCAGTTCGGCAAGCACCTGGCCGAGTTCCAGGGCCTGCAGTTCATGCTCGCCGACATGGCGATGAAGCTGGAGGCCGCCCGTCAGCTCGTCTATGTCGCGGCGGCGCGCGCCGAGCGAGGCGAGCCGGATCTCGGGTTCATCTCCAGTGCCGCCAAGTGCATGGCGAGCGACGTGGCGATGGCCGTGACCACCGACGCCGTGCAGCTGCTCGGCGGGGCGGGCTACACCCGGGACTTCCCGGTCGAACGGATGATGCGCGACGCCAAGATCACCCAGATCTACGAGGGCACCAACCAGGTCCAGCGCATCGTGATGGCCCGCGCCCTCCTGCGCTGACCCCTGTGAGTGCGTAACGGTGTAAGAACACCGTTACGCACTCACAACTACGGGTGACCTGCGGTCATAGCAGGTACCGGAAGAGCGAGCTGTCCGGCGGGACGCGTTCGATCCGCGGCGGCGCGGCGTCCATTCGCTTGAGCAGCGCATCGAGGTCCTCGGGACGGCCGAGCTCGATCCCGACGAGCGCGGGGCCGGTCTCCCGGTTGCTGCGCTTGACGTACTCGAACAGAGTGATGTCGTCGTCCGGTCCGAGGATGTCGTCGAGGAAGCGACGAAGCGCGCCCGGCTCCTGAGGAAAGTCGACGAGGAAGTAGTGTTTGCGGCCCTCGTACACCAGGGCTCGCTCGATGACCTCGGCATACCGGCTGACGTCGTTGTTGCCGCCGGAGAGCACGCACACGACGGTCGACCCGCGGGGGATGTCGAGCGCGTCGAGCGCGGCAGGCGCGAGCGCCCCGGCGGGCTCGGCGATGATCCCATCCGACTGGTAGAGCGCCAGCATCTCCGCACAGACCCGGCCCTCCGGTACCAGGGTCGGGATCACGCCGGCGTCGCGGACGATGGTGAAGGTGACGTCGCCGACCCGACGCACGGCGGCGCCGTCGACGAAGGGATCGAGATCCTCGAGGGTGACGGGTGCACCGGCCGCCAGGGCCGCCGCCATCCCGCCCGCTCCCGCGGGTTCGACGCCTGCGATCCGGACCTGGGGGTAGCGGTCGCCGAGCCAGGTCGCCATCCCGGCGAGCAGGCCCCCGCCGCCGACCGGAACCACGACCAGATCGGGCTCGCGGCTCAGTTGGGCGAGGATCTCCCGGGCGACCGTGCCCTGGCCGGCGACCGTGCGCGGATCGTCGAACGCCGGGACGAGGGTGGCGCCCGACTCATGCGCATCGGCGGCGGCCGCGGCGGCCGCGTCGTCGTAGCTGTTGCCGACGACCACGAGGTCGACGAACTGCCCGCCGAGCGTCGCCACCCGCTCCCGCTTCTGACGAGGGGTGGTTCGGGGAAGGTACACCCGCGCGGTGACGCCCAGTCGGGCGCAGGCGAACGCGACGCCCTGGGCGTGGTTGCCCGCGCTCGCGCAGACCACTCCACGCTCCCGCGCCGCGACGTCGAGTTGGGCGATGAGGTTGTAGGCGCCGCGGATCTTGTACGAGCGCACCGGCTGCAGGTCCTCGCGCTTGAGCCAGACCTCGCCGCCCAGCGCGTTGGACAACCGAGGCGACAGTTGCAGCGGACTGGGCCCGATCACCGGGCGCAGCCGTTCGGCAGCGGCATCGACGTCGTGAGCGGTCACCGTGTTCACGTGGGCCACAGTCCCACGGCACCGCCCAATGCCCTGTTCAGGGGTCCCTGTGAGTGCGTAACAGTGTTAGAACACTGTTACGCACTCACAGGGATCGGGTAGCTGGGCGTCTACCGCCGGGCGGGTGCGGGCTCCGGGACCTGCTCCTCGACCCGCTCGGCGGGCAGCCGGTAGCGCTGCGACAGCCAGATCACCAGCGCACTGAGCAGGAAGGTCGCCAGGAATCCGTAGTTGAAGTCGATGACGCCGAGGTTGCCCGCTCCCTTGGCCGGATCGGGGTAGGAGCCCAGGTAGCTGATGATGCACAGGCCGGCGAGCCAGGGCAGCACCCACATCCCGTGCCGGAAGTCCAGCCGCGGGGTGCGGCCGCGATGCGTCAGCTCGTGGGCGGCGAGCAGCGCGAAGCCCAACAGTACGGCGACGAACAGCTTCCAGTTGGTGTCCCAGCCCGACCAGTAGACGATCAGGTTCGAGGACCAGAAGGCCAGGAACGGGATGACGATCCCGCCGCGAAGGTAGAAGCGACGCTCCCGGTTGGGCAGCTGCTTGCGCATCGCGAGCAGGACCAGCGGGCCCGACCCGAAGGAGAGCACGGTCGCCGAGGTGATGAAGCCGACCAGCTTCTGCCAGCCGGGGAACGGCAGGAAGAAGATCAGGCCGACGATGAACGCGAGCGCGATGCTCACCCATGGCACCCCGCGCTGGGTGACGGTCGCGAGGGCGGTCGGCGCGTTCCGGTTGCGGCCCATCGCGTACGACAGTCGCGCGGTCACCGTGGTGTAGATCAGTCCGGTGTCGGCGGGTGAGATGACGGCGTCGATGTAGAGCAGGACGGCCAGCCAGGTCGCCCCGAGCACGCCCGCGATCGCGGCCAGCGGGCCGAACTGGGCCAGCACATGGGTGTCGCCGGTGAAGTTCCGGCCCACGTCGACCCAGCCGTGGCTCAACGAGTCGGTGGGCACCGCCCCGACGAAGGCGAGCTGGAGCAGAATGTAGATCAGCCCGCAGATGACGACCGAGCCGATGAGGGTCAACGGGACGTTGCGCTGCGGCTTGCGGGTCTCCCCGGCCAGCTCGACGCCCTGGCGGAAGCCGAAGTAGGAGAAGGCGATCCCGCCGGTGGCGATCGCGGAGAACACCCCGTGGCTGCCGTAGGGCGCGAACCCGCCGAAGGCGGTGAGGTGGCTGGCGTTGAACGAGAGCGTGAGCAGCACCGCGACGACGAGCACGATGACCACGAGCTTCCACCAGACGATCGCGGTGTTGACCCGGGCGAACCACCGCACGCCGTAGATGTTGATCACACAGAACAGGAGCATCAGCCCCGCGGCGACACCGTAGCCCGGTGCGGTGAGCACCGGGGTTCCGTCCGAGGAGAGGGTGGTCAGCCAGGGGAGGTAGTTGGTGGCGTACTGCAGCGCCGCCTCCACCTCGATGGGTGCCACCGAAGCGGCGGCGAGCCAGGTAATCCAGCCGGTGGTGAAACTGGCGAACGAACCGAATGCGTAATGCGGATAGCGGACGACCCCGCCGGAGTGCGGGAAGAGCACCCCGATCTCGGCGTAGCACAGCCCGATGAAGACGATCATGATGCCGCCGATCGCCCAGGACAGGATCGAGGCCGGCCCGGCGATCTCCGCGGCGTTCAACGCGCCGAACAGCCAGCCGGAGCCGATCACCGAACCGATCCCGGTGAACAGCAGTCCAATCGTGCCGATATCCCGGCGCATGCGGTGGTCATCACCGGCGATGGTCAGGCTCGGCTTTACAACCGTTGTTGCCATAACCTGTTCCTTCCCGCACGTCGGACGCGGAAGGCGCCCACTGATCAGTTCTCACATACACCAAGGAGGTGATCCATGTTGCCATTGCAGTCGAATTGAAATGTTGAACAGGAGATTTCGGAGATTCGCCCGATATTCCGTGTCCGAGAATCGTGGTATTTGGGTCGAATAGTTCTCATCGACACGAGCCGGGTCGGTTTGCACATTTCCGGGTGCTGGCGGAGTGGAGAGCGCGCGCAGCGACCGAGCTCGAACGGCGTTGGCGAGCTGGACGCCACCGCCCCTCGGCCGGGGAGCCGGTGGCGCCGGAGACCCCGACGGTACGTCGAGGGGCGGGACGTTAGGCTCCGCCGGGTGAGCGATCGGCTGCGGCGCCGGCCCGCCGATCCGGCGTTGGTCGGGGTTCTGCGAATGCCAGACCCCGCGGTGGGGCCGGCGGTCTCCCTGCTTCGGCGGATCGCCATCGCGCTCGGCGCGCTGATGGCCAGCGCCGTGATCGTCTACCTCAGCCGCGACGGTTACGTCGACTCGAACAACCCCGGCCCGCTCACCTTCGTCGACGCGGTCTACTACGCCACGGTCTCGCTGTCCACCACCGGCTACGGCGACATCGTCCCGGTTACCCAGGCGACCCGCCTGGTGACCATCCTGGTGATCACCCCGCTGCGGCTGCTGTTTCTCATCGTCCTGGTCGGGACGACGGTCGAACTGCTCACCGAGCGCTCCCGCCAGGCCTTCCGAGCTCAACGTTGGAGGTCACGGGTGCGGGACCACACCATCGTCGTCGGCTATGGCACGAAGGGCCGCGCCGCGGTGGACACGTTGCTGGGTGACGGCGTCGAGCCCTCGCAGATCGTCGTCGTCGACGTCGACCGCGCCCAGCTCGACGCCGCGTCCGCGCTCGGCCTGGTCACGGTGACCGGCAACGCGTCGCGGTCGAGCGTGTTGCGCGTCGCCGGTGTGCAACGCGCGACCGCGCTCATCGTCGCGACGAACCGGGACGACACCGCCGTACTGGTCACCCTGACCGCCCGCGAGCTGGCTCCGAAGATCACCATCGTGGTCGCGGTGCGCGAGTCGGAGAACGTGCACCTGCTGCGCCAGTCCGGGGCGAACTCGGTGATCGTGTCGGCGGAGACGGCGGGTCGCCTCCTCGGGGTCGCCACGACGACACCGAACGTCGTCGGGGTGATCGAGGATCTGCTCACCCCGGAGGCCGGGTTCGCGATCAGCGAGCGGCCGATCGAGGAGGCGGAGGTGGGCGGCTCGCCGCGACATCTCACCGACATCGTCCTCGGGGTGGTCCGCGACAGCAAGCTGTACCGGGTCGACGCCGCCGCGGTCGACGCCCTGGAACGCGGCGACCGGCTGCTGTATGTGCGCAAGGTCAGCCTGCCCGACGACGATTGAGGGCCGATCCGGCGGGTTGATCATCGGCCCGCGGGGACGTCGGTGCAGGGTCGTAAGGTACGACGGCGTGCGCGTCGCCACCTGGAACGTGAACTCCGCCAAGTCTCGACTGCCCCGGCTGCTGGCCTGGCTGGACGAGCGGGCGCCCGACGTCCTCTGCCTGCAGGAGACCAAGCTCTCCGACCGGGATTTCGCTACCAGCTTTGACGCCGCGCTCGCCGCGCGCGACTACCAGGTCGCGCATTTCGGGCAGGGCCGGTGGAACGGGGTCGCCCTGCTGTCGCGGGTCGGCCTCGACGATATCGAACGAGGTCTGCCCGGCGAGCCGTGCTTTCCGGAGCCTACGTCCCCTCCGGAGGCCCGCGCGATCACCGCCACCTGCGGCGGGCTGCGGGTCACCTCGGTCTATGTGCCCAACGGCCGCACCCCCGACGACCCGCACTTCGACTACAAGCTGCGCTGGCTCGACGCGCTGCGCGCGATGATTGCCGCCAACGGATCCGGCACCGCCGTCGTCGCGGGGGACATGAACATCGCCCCGGCCGACGCCGACGTGTGGGATCCGGCCCAGTTCGTCGGATCCACCCATGTCACCCCGCCCGAACGGGCCGCACTGGCCGAGCTGACGGCGCTGGGTCTGCGCGACGTCGTGCGTGAACGCTGGCCCGGCCATCGGGTCTTCTCCTACTGGGACTACCGGGCGGGCCGCTTCCATCAGGACAAGGGCATGCGGATCGACCTCGTGCTGGTCGGTGCGGACGCCGCCGGGCGGGTGCAGGCCGCCTGGGTCGACCGGGCCGCGCGCAAGGGGTCAGGGCCCAGCGATCACGCGCCCGTGATCGTCGACCTCGACGTGGCCCCCGACGGGGACATCGGACCGGTTGTCCCGCCACCGAGCACCCCGGCGAAACTGCCGCATCTGTCCTGAGCCCGGCAACGGGATCGACTGCGCCCCGCACTGTGGTCTTGCCCACAGAGGCGGACCATGTGCTGCGACCGTTCAGGACAACACCGAGTCGGGGATCTCATGAACATTCTTCGCAGCCGCCTCGCGGTCGGCACGGGGCTTGCCGCGCTCGCCCTGGTGGGGGTCGCGTCGTGCACCTCGCCCAGCCAGCAGGCACCGGGGCCGGCCCCTGGAACCCCGCCCGCGAGCGCCCCGGCCACCGCGCCCGGCGCCGGTCAGGCCACCGCGCCCGGGGCCGGCCAGGCCACCGACGCCCAGCGGGCCGCGCTCGGACAGGCCCATCAGGGTGCGCTGGCCCTGGTCGCGCTCGGTGGTCTCGGCGCCCAGCAGGGCATCGGCGAGCAGGTTCGGACGCTCGGCCCGCAGTTGCAGGAGCAGGGCCAGAACCTCGACCAGCAGGTCCGCGCCGCCGCCACTGCGCAGGGTGTCGTACTGGGCGACCAGCTCAGCGCCCAGCAGCAGAGCATGCTGACGGATCTGCAGGCCCGCACCGGCCAGTCGTTCGACCAGGCGTGGCTGCGGGCGGTCCTCGACATGCAGCAGCAGGCCCGTGACGCGGCGAACGCCGTGCTCAACGATCCGAATGCCACCCCGGAGGCCAAGGCGTCCGCGCAGCGTACGCTCGCCCAGCTCGATGCGCTGCTCGCGCAGTTGCGGCAGGCGGCGGATGCGGCCGGTGCGGCGACCCCGGGTGCGGTGGACGCCGGCACCGGCGGCCAGGCGGCGACGCGGTCCGCACCCATCGGCGCCCTCAGCCTGATCGGCCTCGGCGTGGTGCTGCTCGGCGGGGCAGGCTGGTGGTGGCGTCGCCGCGCCTGACACCGGCTCGCCGGCGCCGGTGGCCCGCCGTCCTTCTCGCGTACTGCGGCGTGCTCTGCGTCGTCGTCGGTGTCGTGCTGGTCGCTGCCCACCCTCCCGCCGAGCCGGGCCGGGCGCTGGGCGCCGTGCCCGGTGCGCCGGGCGGGTACCCGTCGCCCTCCCCGCCGGTCGCACCGCCTCCGGAGCCGGGAACGGTCCCGGTCGTGCTGACGCTTCCGGCGCGGGGCATCAGCGCGCCGGTCGTCGCGGTCGGGACCGGTCCGGACGGGGGCCTCGTGGTGCCCGACCCGCCCTCGGCGGTGGGATGGTGGAGCCCGGGTGCGCTCGCCGGGTCCGGCAGCGGAACCGTGGTTCTCGCCGGGCACGTCGACTCCCGGGCCGAGGGCATCGGGGTGTTCGCCGTGCTCCCCGGGCTCACGGCCGGGGAACCGGTGCAGCTGAGGGGACGCGATGGGCGGATGATCGCGTACGTGGTCGTCGCGCGCCGGCAGTTCGCCAAGGCCCTGCTGCCGGCCGAGCTCTTTGCGCGCGGCGGCCCCCCGCGGCTGGTCCTGATCACCTGTGGTGGCCGGTTCGACCCCGCGGCCCGCAGCTATGACGACAACGTGGTGGTCTATGCCATCCCGGCCCCGGCGCATCGATGATCGACGTTTCGGCCCGCTGAGTCGCGCTGAGCGCGGCCGTCGGCTCCCCAACGGTGATCATGGTGGGGGGATCTGGATCCGGCGGCAGCCGCCCGGGCCCGGATCCGACGTCGGTACCGTGAGCGCCGTGAGCACCAGCACCGCAGCGTCAGCCGAGCAGTCCCACAGCCCCGAGTTCGAGGCCGTCCGCGCCGCCGCCCGGCGCGCGGCTGCGGCGGCCCCGGGGGTCCGGGCGGCGGGCGGGGCGGCGATCGACGCCGCACTGCGCACCGCGGCCGGGTTGCTTCGCGAGCGGGCGCCCCGGCTGCTGGCGGCCAACGCCGAGGATGTGGCGGCCGCCGAGGCAGGCGGCATGGCTCCGGGTCTGCTCGACCGGTTGCGGCTCACGCCGGAGCGGCTCGCCGAGATGGCCACCCAGCTCGAGGTGCTCGCGGCCACCCCGGAGCCGCCGACGCAGCGCGAGGTCCGGACGCTGCCGTCGGGGGAACGGGTGCTCGAACGGCGCATTCCGGTCGGGGTCATCGGCGCGGTGTTCGAGGCCCGCCCGAACGTCACCGTCGACGTCGCCTCGCAGGTTCTCAAGGCCCGCAGCGCCGCGGTGCTGCGGACCGGCTCGGCGGCACTGGGCTCGGCGCAGGCGCTGGTCGAGCACGTCATCGCCCCGGCGCTGGTCGAGCACGGAATTCCCGCCGACGCCGTCGCGCTCGTGCCCACCCCGGGGCACGGCGGGGCCGAGGCGCTCGTCGCGCTGCCCGACCTGGTTCCGCTCGTGGTCGTACGCGGCAGTGGAGAGGTCACCCGGAAGCTCTCCGCGCTCGGCGCGACCGCCGGTACCCGGGTGCTCGCCCACGCCGACGGTGGTGGCGTGCTCTACCTCGACGCCAGCGCCGACCCCGACCTCGCCGCGCGCCTGATCATCGACAGCACCGATCGGCTCGGCGTCTGCAACCGGCTCAACCTGCTGCTGATCGACCGTCCCGGCTACGACCGCCTCTGGCCCGTCGCGGAGAAGGCGCTGGCCGAGCGCGGTATCGACCCGAGCCTGCCGCCACATTCGCATCCGTTGGGCCACGAGTGGGCCCTCGACTCCGGTTCCGAGGCGCATGTGACCGTCGCCACTGTGGACGGTCCGGTCGAGGCCGCGGCGACGGCCGCCCGCGAGACCAGCGGCCTGGCCGCCACGGTGTGCGCCACCGACGAGGCCGTCGCGGCCACGTTCATCGATGCCTACACCGGAACCGGGGTCTTCTGGAACGCCACCACCCGGCTGCTCGACGGCTACAAGCTGCTCGGCCTGCCCGAGACCGGCATCAACGTCGACCGCACCCCCGGCCCGCGCGGTCCGGTGACCTATGTCGACCTGGCCCTGCGCCAGTTCGTGGTGCTCCCGCCCGGCTGAGCCGGGTTGCGCGGCTCGGTGCGCACCGCGTCGAGCCGCCGGGCGCTGATCCACCCGGCGATCGAGCACGGCTCGTCGGTGAACCCTGACCTGCGGGAGGAGCCGGCCGCGCGGTGGCCGAACACAATGGCTGGACGAGCGGCGACGCCGGACTAGGGTCGTGGCGTGCCAGCCTTCGAACTGCATCGGGCGAGACTGCCCAATGGACTGCGCGTTCTTCTCGCGCCGGATCCCACGACCCCCGTCGTCGGCGTCGCTGTGCATGTGGATGTCGGTTTTCGTTCCGAGCCACAGGGCCGGACCGGTTTCGCCCACCTGTTCGAGCATCTGATGTTCCAGGGCAGCGAGAGTCTCGAGAAGCTGGCTCACTTCCGGCACGTCCAGGCCTCGGGTGGGATGTTCAACGGCTCCACCCATCAGGACTACACCGACTACTTCGAGGTGCTGCCCGACGCGGCCCTGGAGCGCGCGTTGTTTCTCGAGGCCGACCGGCTGCGCGCCCCCCGGCTGACCGAGGAGAACCTGCGCAACCAGGTCGACGTCGTCAAGGAGGAGATCCGGCTCAATGTGCTGAACCGGCCCTACGGGGGGTTCCCGTGGATCCTGCTGCCGCCGGTTCTCTATGACACCTTTCCCAACGCGCACAACGGCTACGGCGACTTCTCCGAACTGGAGCAGGCGAGCCTGGAGGACGCCGCCGCCTTCTTCGACACCTACTACGCGCCGGGCAATGCGCTGCTCACCGTGGTCGGATCGATCGAGGTCGACGAGACGCTGGCGATGGTCGAGAAGCATTTCGGGGACATCCCGGCCCGCCCGACGCCGCGACGGCCGTCGTTCGGCGAGCCCGTTCCCGGCGCCGAGCGGCGTCAGTCGGTGCCCGACGCCCACGCCCCGTTGCCCGCACTGGCGCTGGGTTTCCGGATCCCGGATCCGTCGACCGAGCTGGACGCGTATCTGGGGCACGCCCTGCTGGCCTCGGTCCTCGGCGACGGCGAGGCCGCCCGGCTGCAGCGCCGGCTGGTGCACGCCGACGGCTTGGTCACCGACGTGTCGGCGAGCAACGGGCTGATGGGCGCGCTGGATGCCCGCGACCCCGATACGTTCACGATCACCGCCGTGCACCCGGCGAACGTCGACCCGGACAAGGTCCTCGTCGCCGTCGACGAGGAGCTCGACCGGCTGGCCTCCGACGGGCCTGCCGTCGAGGAACTGGCCCGGCAGTCGGCTCGCTGGGCCGCCGCGCTGCATCGCGAGGACGACCGGGTGATGTACCGGATGCTCGGCCTCGGGGCCCGCGAACTGCTGTTCGGACGGGCGGAGCTCACCTTCGAGCTGCCCGAGCGGCTCGCCGCGGTCACCCCGCAGCAGGTGCAGGCCGCGGCCGGCGCGCTGCGCTCGGCCGGTCGCGCGGTGCTGCTGGTGGAGCCGGCGAGCAAGGGAGAGACCCAATGACCGGTGTGACCGACTCGACTCGCACCCACCGCAGCGCCGAGGAGATCGGCCGCACCGCACAGGGACCGCGCCCGCTGCCGCCACTGCGCCAGTCCCGGCCGGTGCCGCTGCCCGCCGTGGTGACCGAGGTGCTGCCCTCGGGGTTGCGGGTGCTGGCGGCGCACCGGCCCGGGGTGCCGATGGTCGAGGTCCGGCTGCGGGTGCCCTTCGCGGGTGACGAGCGCGAGCATTCCGCACGAGCGGAGCTGCTGTCCTCGACCCTGTTCACCGGCACCGCCGCCCGCGACCGGGTCGCGATCGACGACGAGCTGGCCGCCGTCGGCGCCGACCTGGACGTCGGTGTCGACCCGGAGCGGCTGCAGATCGTCGGGTCCGGGCTCGCGGCGGGGCTGCCCGCCGTGCTCGAGGTGCTCGCCGATGTCCTCACGGGCGCCACGTACCCCGAGGCCGAGTTCGCGCGCGAGCGCGACCGGCTTGTCGAGCGGATCACGGTGGTCCGCGCCCAGCCGCGGATGATCGCGCGGGAAGCCTTGCAGCGCAAGCGGTTCGGTGAGCATCCGATTGTTCGGGAGATGCCGACCGGTCCAGAGGTCGTCGCCGTCGAGGCGGATCAGGTGCGCGCACTGCACGCCGCGGCGCTCGTTCCGGGCGGCTCGACGCTCGTGCTCGTCGGGGACATCGACCCACAGGCCGCCATCGCCCAGGTCGAACAGGCCCTGGGTGGCTGGACCGCCGACCATCCGGTGCGCGAGCTCGCGCCGCCGCCCGCGCCCGTCCCGGGTGATCTGGAGTTGGTGCACCGGGCGGGGGCCGTGCAGTCGCAGCTTCGGTTGTCGGCGCCCGCCCTGCCGCGCGTTGACGAGCGCTACGCCGCGCTGCAGCTGGCCAACCTGGTGTTCGGCGGCTACTTCTCCTCCCGGCTGGTGGAGAACCTGCGCGAGGACAAGGGCTACACCTACCACGCGAGCGCGGGTGTCGAGTTCGTTCCGGGCGGGGCGGTGCTCGGCGTCGAGACCGACACGGCCACCGACGTCACCGCGCCCGCACTGCTGGAGACCCGTTACGAGCTGGGGAGACTCGCCGTGGTGCCGCCGACGGCAGAGGAGGTGGAGGCCGCGCGCCGCTATGCCATCGGTTCGCTGCTGATCTCGCTCGACAGCCAGGGCGGGCTGGCCTCCACGCTGTCCTGGCTGGACGCCGACGGGTTGGACATCGACTGGCTGCGGGACCGGCCGCAGCGGCTGGAGGCGGTGACCACCGATCAGGTGGCCGAGGTGGCGCTGGAGTTCTTCGCGCCCACCCGGTTCACCGGCGTCGTGGTCGGCGACGCGGATGTCGTCGGCACCCGGTTGCGCGCGCTGGGCGGCATCGAGTGACCCGCACCGCGGGACGCTTCGACCTGATCGCCCCCCCGGTGCTGTCGCGTTCGGTCCTGGTGCGCGACGAACCGCTTCGCACCGATGTCGAACGCCAGCGCGCCGGGTGGGCCTCGGCCCGCGTCGTTGTCGTGGACGAGCGGGGGCGCACCCCGGTCACCTGGGACTCCCCGCCGGGGGCGGCCTTCCGCGACGGCGATGCCGCGGGCTGGGACGCCGCGGCCGGATCGGGCGGGCGGCTGCGGACCAGGGCCGCGACCGAGGTGGGCGACGTCCCGCCCGAGGAGGCGGTGCTGATCGGCGAGTACGAGGGCGTCGCCTACTGGGCGATGCGGGGCGGGCCGGACCTGCTGGCCGGAGAGGACCCGACGGAGTGGGCCGACCTGCGCGCGGTCGGCGTGGCCCTCGACGCGCTCGGGGCGGGCCTGCTGACCACGGCCGTGTCGGTGCTGAACTGGCATGATGCGGCGCGGTTCTGCGCGCGGGACGGGTCGCCGACGCAGCGGTACAACGCCGGCTGGGTGCGCCGCTGCGCCCACGGCCATGAGGAGTACCCGCGCACCGATCCGGCCGTCATCTGCCTGGTCCACGACGGTGCCGACCGGGTGCTGCTGGCCCGCCAGCCCGTCTGGCCGCCGGGCCGGTACTCGGTGCTGGCCGGCTTCGTCGAGGCCGGGGAGTCGCTGGAGGCGTGCGTGGCGCGGGAGATCCGCGAGGAGGTGGGCCTGCAGGTGCGCGAGATCCGTTATCTCGGCAGTCAGGCCTGGCCGTTCCCGCGTTCGCTGATGGTCGGCTTCCACGCCCTGGCCGACCCCGACCAGCCGCTGCACCCGGCCGACGGCGAGATCGCCGAGGCGTTCTGGGTCACCCGGGACGAGGTGCGCGCGGCGCTGGCGCGGGGCGACTGGGACCGGCCCCCTGAGCCCGGCCGGCGGGTGGTGCTGCTGCCGGGCCGGGTCTCGATCGCCCGCTCGATGCTGGACTCGTGGGCTTCATCTTCGTGAGCGGCCAAGCGCCTGCCCAGGAGATCACCGAGCTCACCGGCCCACCGTGGGCCGAGTACACCGGAGGTACCGATGCCCCATGACCATGCCTCGGACGAGTATCCGAAGGCCGACTTCAGCCGCATCTACGACCGGCCCGACCCCCGGCCGTACTTCGAGACCCTCGAAGGTGTGGACTACCGGATCCCGCAGGAGGGGCTGCCGGTCGTCGCGGCCGTCCTGGACGCCTCGGCGCGGTCGGGGCGGCCCCGGACCGTCCTGGACGTCTGCTGCTCCTACGGGATCAACGCCGGGCTGCTGCGGTTCGGGGTCGACCTGGCGCAGATGCGCTCCCGCTACACCGATCCGGCGCTGGCCGGGCTGTCGTCCGACGAGCTGGCCGCCGCCGACCGGGAGTTCTACGCGGCTCGCCCGCGCCGTCCCGATCTGGCGGTGCTCGGTGTGGACTCCTCGGTTCCCGCGGTGCGCTACGGGGTGCGAGCCGGCCTGATGACCGGCGGCTGGGGTGAGGATCTGGAGACGGCCGACCCGTCCCCGGGCCTGACCGCGGGTCTGCGCGACGTCGGGCTGATCATCTCGACCGGAGGTGTCGGTTACGTCGGCGTCCCCACCTTCGACCGGCTCCTCGGGGCGATCGCGGACCCCGGCGACATCTGGGCGGTCATCTTCGTCCTGCGGATCTTCGGCTACGGCGAGATCACCGAGCTGTTCGCCCGGTACGGGCTGGTGACCGAGAAGGTGCCCGGGGCGACCTTCCGGCAGCGCCGTTTCGCCGACCGCGCCGAGCAGGAGGCGGCGGTGACCGAGGTCGTCCGCCGCGGGCTGGACCCGGCGGGGAAGGAGGCGGACGGCTGGTACCACGCCGAGTGCTTCATCACCCGTCCGGCGGACGCGGCCGCGCGGATCCCGATCGCCGACCTGGTCGCCGGCGCGTAACCCGCCACCCGCACACCACGACTCCGAGGCCGCTCCTGCGATGACGACCTCGGGCGCCGGTCCCGCGGCAGGGTTGCGCCGGCTGCGTGAACGAGCCGGCGACGGACGGCTCGCGCAGGTGTGCGAACGCCACGGCGTGGCCGTGCGCGGTGGCTGCGCGACCAGCCGCCGGGCTGAGCGCGTTCGGGGACGGCCCCGGCCACCGGAACCCGCTCCCCGTCCGAGTCACGCCGCGGCTTCCAGGACGGCCTTCACCTCGGTGATGGAGGGGTTGGTGGCGGTCGTGCCGTCCGGGAACAGCACGGTCGGCACGGTCTGGTTACCGCCGTTGACGCTCTCGACGAAGCGGGCGGCGTCGGAATCCCGTTCGATGTTGATCTCCTTGTACGGGATGCCGGCCTCGTCGAGCTGGAGCTTGAGCCTGCGGCAGTAGCCGCACCAGGTCGTCGAGTACATCGTCAGCTGCGTCATGTCCAGGTCAACGGCGCCGGCCGAGGTCGCCCTTCCACGACCGCCTATGGCGTGGATCACGCCATAGCCGCCTGCCAAGATGGGGCGGTGACCGCCGATGCCCTGCATGCCCTGGATGACGAGCAGCGGGCCGCGGTGACCGCCCCCCGCGGTCCGGTCTGCGTGCTCGCGGGCGCGGGCACCGGCAAGACCCGCACGATCACCCGGCGGATCGCGCATCTCGTGCGAACCGGTCACGTCGCCCCCGGCCAGGTACTCGCCGTGACGTTCACCGCCCGCGCCGCGGGTGAGCTACGTACCCGGCTGCGCGCCCTGGACGCCGACGGGGTGCAGGCCCGGACCTTCCACGCCGCCGCGTTGCGCCAGCTGCGCTATTTCTGGCCCCGGGTGGTGGGCACCGAGCCGTGGCAGTTGCTCGAGGGCAAGCTGCGCCTCGTCGGGCAGGCCGCCGCGCGGGCGAAGGCGGCCACCGACCAGGACGCGCTGCGCGACCTGGCCGGCGAGATCGAATGGGCGAAGGCCAGCCTGATCACCCCGCAGGACTACCCGGCCGCGGTGGCCACGCGGCGCCGCGACATCCCGGCCCCGGCCGAGCAGGTCGCCGCGGTCTACGCGGGCTACGAGGAGCTGAAGAACCAGGCCGCGCTGCTCGACTTCGACGATCTGCTGCTGCACACCGCCGCCGCGCTCGAGGAGCACCCGAACGTCGCGGCGGAGTTCCGGGACCGCTACCGGTGCTTCGTCGTCGACGAGTATCAGGACGTCACGCCGCTGCAGCAGCGCCTGCTCGACGCCTGGCTCGGTGACCGCGACGATCTGACGGTCGTGGGTGATGCCAACCAGACGATCTACACGTTTGCCGGTGCCACCCCGCGTTACCTGCTCGAGTTCCCGCGCCGGTTCCCCGAGTGCATCCTCGTACGGTTGCAACGGGACTACCGATCGACCCCGCAGGTCGTGGCCGCCGCGAACACGTTGATCTCCGGCGCCCGCGGGCGGGTGGCGGGCTCGCGGCTGCGGCTGGTCGGCCAGCTCCCGGCCGGACCCGACCCGGACTTCACCGAGTACGACGACGAGTCCGCCGAGGCCGCCGCGGTCGCGGCGAAGATCAAACGAATGATCGCCGAGGGCACACCGGCCGCGGAGATCGCGGTGCTGTTCCGGATCAACGCCCAGTCCGAGCTCTACGAACAGGCCCTGACCGAGGTGGGCGTGCCCTTCCAGGTGCGTGGGGGAGAGCGGTTCTTCGCCCGCCCCGAGGTGCGCCGCGCGGTGAGCGCGCTGCGGGCGGCGGGCGAGGGCCCCGGCGACCTGGTCGACGGGGTGCGCGCCCTGCTCGCCCCGCTCGGGCTGACCGAGGAGCCGCCGCACGGCGCGAACGCCCGCGCCCAGTGGGAGTCGTTGCTGGCGATCGTCGGGCTGGCCGAGGAGCTCGCCGCGATCCGGCCGGGAACCGGCCTGCCCCGTTTCGTCGAGGAGTTGCAGACCCGTGCCGCCGCGGCGCACCCGCCGACCGTGCAGGGCGTCACGCTCGCCTCGCTGCATGCCGCCAAGGGCCTGGAGTGGGACGTCGTGTTCCTCGCCGGACTGGTCGACGGGACGCTGCCCATTCAGCACGCCGACGGCGACCAGGAGGCGATCGAGGAGGAACGCAGGCTGCTCTACGTCGGCCTGACCCGAGCGCGCAGGGTGCTCGCCCTGTCGTGGGCGCTGGCCCGTACCTCCGGCCGTGGCCGGCCGCGGCGGCGCAGCCGGTTCCTCTACGGTCTGATCCCGGACCATCACCCGGCCTCGCGCATTCCCGCCGCCCGGGCGGGTGGGACGAAGCCGCGCTGCCGGATCTGCGGCGCTCCGCTGATCGGAACCGAGGCGATGAAGCTGCGTCGCTGCGCCGACTGCCCGTCGGATGTGGATGCCGAGCTGCTGGACCGGCTGAAGCGGTGGCGGGCATCGACGGCCAAGGAGCAGCAGGTCCCGGCCTATGTGGTGTTCACCGACGCCACCCTGACCGCGATCGCCGAGCAGCGACCGGTCGATCCGGCCGCGCTCGTCGCGATCCCGGGCATCGGAGCCCGCAAGCTCGACCGTTACGGCAGCGCCGTACTCGCCTTGGTGGCCGACGCGTGCTGATTGAGCAAGCAACGAGTTAATTCGGTTGTGCGGTCCGGCGGACCCCTTCTAGGGTGGCCTGCGGACCGGGTCGGGCTCGCTCGCGCCCGTGCTGAGAGTCGGTGGGGGAGGTGCCTGTGATGCGGATGATCATGACGATCGGTGGTGTCGGCACCCCCATGACCCGTGGCGCGTTGGGCGCCCGGCTGGGTGCCGACCCGCGGATGGGACACCTCCTCGTCGAGCGCTTCGCGAAGAAGCCGCCGATGGTGTGCCGCCTCGTCAGCCCGATCGTCACCGATAGCACCACAGGTGTGTCCGTTCCCAGGCGTCGATATCGACCGTAGATCGAGACGCTCGCCGGCCGAATCTCTCGGGCCGCGGAACCCACACCTTGGGTTCCGCGGCCCTTTTGTTTTTCCGACCACGTCTCTCACCAGGAGGTTGCGCGGTGCCAGTCCGATCAGCCCCGTCGAACGACGGAGCGGTCACCCACCAGAACACGGGCGGTCACGCCGCTGCGGTCCTGGGGAACATCCTCGACGCGGTGCCTGCGGCCGGTCTCGAGCTGCCCTGCCGCTCGGCCGACGCAGACCTGTGGTTCGCCGACTCACCCGCCGTGCTGGAGCAGGCCAAGGCGCTCTGCGGCGCCTGCCCGATCCGGGCCGAGTGCCTTGCCGGGGCGCTGAGCCGGGAGGAGCCCTGGGGTGTCTGGGGTGGGGAGATCTTCGAGCGCGGCGTGGTGATCCCACGCAAGCGGCCGCGCGGACGTCCGCGCAAGGTCGACATCGAACGCGACCGCGCCTACGCGGTTGCCTCCGCCTGAGACATCCGCCGGATCACGAACGGCAGGACGTCCGATGGTGCTGCATGAGGCCCCGGCGCCGGCGTTTAGCCGCCTGCCGCCGGGGCCTCGCCGGAGAACAGTTCGGGCTGCCAGGTCCCGACGATCCCGCGCAGCGGAACGTCGGCGTCGAGCTGGCACAGGATGCCGAGGGTCCCGAAGGTCACCCGGTGCACGAGTAGGTACTGCGGTGGCAGGTTGAGTGAGCGGCCCGTGTCGAACTCGGGCCTGCGCAGGTCGCCGACGCGTTCGGCCTGGCCGCGCAGCCAGCGGCGCGTGAAGTGGAACCGGTCGGTACGCAGCGGCTCGGTGAAGGGGGAGAGGTAGGTCATCGCCTCCTCGGCGGTGATCGTGGTGCCTGGGCGGACGAAGCCCTCCGCGCGCATCAGCTCCATCAGCTCCGAGGACCTGCCCTCGAGCGCGTACTTCGTCATGATCGTCAGCTCCCGGGGCAGACCCTCGGGCAGCCGCGCCACGGCCCCGTAGTCGAGGACGAGCAGCCTGCCGTCGTCGAGGACGTGGAAGTTGCCGGGATGGGGGTCGGCGTGCAGGAGCCGGGCCCGGGCCGGCGCGGAGTAGTGGAACTCGGCGAGCAGGGCCGCGGCGGCGTCGCGGTCCTGCTGGCTGCCGTCCCGGATGATCGACGCGAGCGGCCGGCCCGCGACCCATTCGCTGACCATCGCCCGAGGTGCCGACGCCACCACCTTCGGCACCCGGACCTTGTCGTCGCCGGCGTAGACGGCAGCGAAGGCCCGCTGGTTGTCGGCCTCGGTGCGGTAGTCGAGCTCTTCGACCATCCGCTCCCGGAGCTCGTTGATCAGCGGTTTGATCTCCATGCCCGGCGCGAGGGGCTGCAGCAGCCTGCTCATCCGCGACAGCTGACGCAGATCCGACAGCACCGCCTCCTCGGCTCCCGGGTACTGCACCTTCACCGCGACCTCGCGGCCGTCGCGCCAGATCGCGCGGTGCACCTGGCCGATGCTGGCCGCGGCGGCCGGGACCTCGTCGAAGTCCTGGAACCGGGTGCGCCAACCGCGGCCGAACTGCTCGGCGAGCATCCGGTGCACATCGGCGGGGGGCATCGGCGGCGCGGCGGACTGGAGCCGGGTGAGCGCCTCGCGGTAGGGCTCGCCGAACTCTTCGGGCACCGCGGCCTCGAACACGCTCAGGGCCTGACCGAACTTCATCGCGCCGCCCTTGAGCTCGCCGAGCACGGCGAACAGGTGCTCGGCGCTGCGGGCCATCATCTGCGCGGAGATGTGGTCGCTGTCGCCGCCGACCAGCCGCCTGCCCCAGCCCGCCGCGACCCGGCCCGCCACGCCCAGGGGGAGGCTGGCCAGCTTCGCGGTGCGCGCCGCAGTCCGTCGCGGGATATCCGTCACCTTGCACGCTCCGTCACGTCATGATTCTCTCCCGAGTTCCGGCGTGCGCGCATGCGGCGCCGCCCGACAGGGGCAGCCGGGACATGCGGCCCATACCCGGCGGGTCAGGGTGCCGGCCGCGAGGTCCAGTTCGAGCGTCGCGTCGACCGCCGCCGGGGCGACCGGCCCGGCCGCGGGTCCGTCCACCGCGGCGAGCGCCTGCGCGGTGGCGAGTCCCGCGGTCGCGGCGGCGGTGGGCGGGTCGGCGCCGCCGCGAACCCCGTCGAGCTGGGCCGCGATCGCCGGCCATGACGGGTCGTACTCGGCGCGGCGCAGCTCCAGACATTCCAGGCACGCCGACCGTCCCGGCAGGACGAGGGGACCGACCACACCGCGGCCGTCGCGCAGCCGCACATGGAGATGGTCCACCCGCGAGGCCGTCAGCGATCGTGCCGTCGCCGCCGCGACCCGCAACGCGTCGGTGAGCACGACAAGGTCCGGGACGCTACGGGTGCGCCGGGTCGTCCGGGCGGCGGGCGCGACCCTGCCCACCGCGGCGGTCGCGGCCTCGGCGCGGGGACGGCCGATGTCGCCGTCGAGGTAGCCGGTGCCGAGGTCCGTGGCCGCCACCGCGCCGCTGGACTCGATCACGACCGTGCCGACGCCCGCCAGGCCCAGTCCCTGCGCGATGCCGACCGCGAGCGGTCCGTCACCCCGCACCAGGATCATCGCGTCCGCGCGCCGTCGTGCCGTGCGAGACGGGGCCGACGCGTCGACGACCACGCCCGCCGCGACGAGATCGGCGAGCAACTCGACCGCTGCGGTCCGGTCGGCTCCGGCCCGGACCGCCCGCTCCAGCAGCCCGTCGCGGGAAACGGGAACCGCCAGCTCGTCGAGCAGCATGGCGAGCGGGGCGGAGAGCTCGTCGACGACGATCCCGCGGGCCGGATCGAGCCCGATCACCCGACCCCCGGTGCCGCAGTGCAGCAGCGTGTGGTGCGGCGCCAGCGTCAGCTCGGCGGGGATGCGGGGAACCCGGTCGGTGGGCATGCCGCCGATGGTGGCGGGTCGACCGGGCTCGTGCGGCCCGCTGTCCACAGGTGGGCCCGGAGCCTGTGGACAACCGATGTGGTGGGCACAAGGGGCGGTGCGATCATTTCAGGCCTACGCTGAGCACATGGCGCGTCCTGCGATCGTCGAGGTCAGAAGGAGCGAGCGGCGACGGCGGATGGTGAGCGCGCGACGTGAGGGCGACACCGTCATCGTGTTCATCCCGGGATGGATGAGCGAGTCCGAGGAACGGCGCTGGGTGGACGAGATGGTCCGCAGGCTGGAGCGCAGCGAGGCACGGCGCCGTTCCCCCGCGCGGGTCGGGAACGAGGCGCTACTGCGGCACAGCCGCGAACTGGCCCGTCGCTACCTCGACGGCCTCGCGGAGCCGACGACGGTGCGCTGGGTGGCCCCGATGCGGACCCGCTGGGCGTCGTGCACGCCCGCCGACGGGACGATCCGGGTGAGCGAGCGGCTGCGGGACGCCCCCAGCTGGGTCGTCGACTATGTGCTGGTCCACGAGCTCGCGCACCTGCTGGCCCCCGGGCACGACGACTACTTCTGGTCGCTGGTGCGCCGCTATCCGCGCACCGATCGGGCCATCGGCTACCTGGAGGGTCTCTCCGACGCCGCCGGGCTCGGCCTCATCGCCGCGGACGGCGACGCGCCGAGTCCCGACGTCGACGACGTCGACGAGAGCGACGACGAGGCCGCGGGCTGAGTCAGGTCGGGGTCAGGCGTCCGGACGGTCCGGCTCGTCGTCCGGCGGCTCCGGCTGGCCGGGATCCGGCGGCCTGGTCTCCTCGGCCCGGTCGGACTCGTGTGCTTTCTCGGCCGCGTCCATCGCCTCGTCGGCGCGCAGCTGCCGCTCGATCTCCGCGATCGGATCGAGGTCGTCGGCCCGGTTGACGAACCCGGCAGGGTCGTCGAGGTCCTCGGCCGTCGGGATCAGGTCCGGGTGGGCCCACAGCGAGTCGCGTCCGACGATCCCCCGCTGCTCGCCGAGCAACCGCCACAGCTCCGCTGCGGAGCGCAGCTTGCGCGGCCGCAACTCCAGCCCGACGATCGTGGCGAAGGCCTGCTCGGCGGGGCCGCCGGAGGCCCGACGGCGCCGCAGGGTCTCGCGCAGCGCCTCGGCGCCGGGCAGCCGTTCACCGACGGCGTCGGCCACCACGGTGTCCACCCAGCCCTCGATGAGCGCGAGCAGCGTCTCGAGGCGGGCCAGCGCCGCCTTCTGGGCGGGCGTGGTCTGCGGCTCGAACAACCCGGACTGCATGGCCTCCTGGATCGACGCCGGGTTCGACGGGTCGATCTGGCCGGCCAGCTCCTCGATCCGCGAGGTGTCCACCGTGATGCCGCGCGCGTAGTCCTCGACCGCGCCGAGCAGCCGCTCGCGCAGCCAGCCGACATGCGCGAACAACCGCTGGTGCGCGGCCTCCCGGGCGGCGAGGAAGATCATGACCTCGCTGGCCGGGCGATCCAGGCCCGCGGTGAACGTCTCGATGGCCTCGGGCATCAGCGCCGCGATGCGCTCCGGCCCGACGGGAACGCCGATATCGGTGGAGGTCAGCACCTCGGCGGCGAGCTGGGACAGCCCGGTGCCGAGCTGGCTGCCGAAGGCGAGCCCGCCCATCTGGCCGAGCATCGCCAGCATCGGGCCCGCGGCCGCGCGCGCGGGCTCGGGCAGCGCCTCGACCCACGCGCCCGCAACCCGCTGGGCGACCGGGTCGCACAGCCGCTTCCAGGTGGGCATGCTCGACTTCACCCAGTCGATCGCCGTCCAGGCCTGGGTGTCGGTGGCGCCGATGGGAAACTCCGTCGCCGGGTTCAGCCACAGCTCGGCGAGCTGGACCGCATCGGCGACGGCCTTGCGCTGATCGGCGGTCAGCGACGAGGTCCGCTGCGCGAGCTGCTGGGTGGCCAGCTGCCCGGCGAGCTCATAGTTGACGGGGCCGCCGCCGGACGAGCCGGCGTGGCTGAGCATCTGGCCGAGCTGGGTCAGCATCTGACCGAGCTGGCTCACGTCGAAGCCTCCGGTGCCGCCCCCGGGCATGCCGGGAAAGCCGGGGATGCCGGGAAAGCCCCCCGAGGGCATGCCGGGCAGGTTGCCGAATCCGAAGGGGTCCTTCGGGCCCTGGTCGCCGCCCTTGCCGGGACGGTCCTCGTCGCGGTTCCCCTTGTCCTTGTCGGGGTCGCGATCGGCGGGTCCGAACCCGAACGGGGTGTCGTTCATACGACTACGGTACGCGGGCCGACCGGCACACGGTGGGGCCCACAGCGAGTTCCGCCGGGTTCAGCAACCGCCGGGGGAGTGTCCGCTGCGCAGTTGCTTCAGATCGTCGACGGCGTCGGCCAGACTGTCGACGCGGACCAGCTCGAGACCAGCGGGAACGGTGGCGCGGGCCTCCGCGCAGTTGTCGGCGGGCACCAGGAACACGGTCGCCCCCGCGTTGCGGGCGGCCTTCATCTTGAACGGAATTCCCCGGATCGCCTGCACGACGCCGTCGGACCGGATCGCCCCGGTGCCCGCGATGAATCGTCCCCCGGTGAGGTCGTCGGGGGTCAGCTTGTCGACCACGGCCAACGCGAAGATCAGCCCGGCGGAGGGGCCACCGACATCGGCCAGCGAGATCGAGATCTCGTCGTCGGCCGCGGGCCGCGCCACCGGGGACACCCCGAGCAGGCCCTGCGGACCATCGGTCCGGGCGCCCAGGGTGATCGTCACATCGCGCGGCGCCGTCTCGTTGCTGCGCACCCGCACCGGGACGGACTGGCCAGGTTTGGTGTCGGCGAGCGCCGCGTGCAGGTCCTCGATCGACTGCACCGGGCGGCCCGCCACGGTGATCAGCTCGTCCCCGACGGCGAGGATCCCCGTCGCGGGCGAGCCGTCCGGCACCGCACCGACGATCACTCTCGTCGGAAGCCGCAGGTAGTCCAGCGCCGCTGCCTCGGCGTTCGCCTGCGAGTCCAGGAACTGCTTGCGGTTCTCCTCGTTGACCTGCTGTGCCGACTCCCCGGGCGGGATGACGGTGTCGCGGGGAACGAGCTGATGATCGCGCGAGGCCCACAGCCTGAGGGCATCGACCATGGTCAGGTTGTCGGTGACGCCGACCGTGGTCATGTTGAGGTTGCCGGACGTGGGGTACGTCGGCAGCCTCCTGATGGTGACGATCGGTTCGCCGTCGACGGCGCCCAGAGTGTTGAACGTCGGACCGAGACCCAGCGCCACCAACGGGACCTGGACGGTGGTGCCGAGCACTCCGATGCTCAGCAGCAGGACGATTCCCACCAACAGGGTCCTTCGGCGACGACTCACGGCTCGCTACGGTACGGCGACCGGGCACGGGAACTTTGGACGGCGTCCGTAGAGTTGGTAAGGCAGGACGCGCCATGGGCCGGCTGCCGTGACGACGCATGTCGACTCTGCTCCGGAACGACGCAAGGGCGTCTCGGCCTGGAACGACCCCCGACGTCAGGAGTGTGACTGTGGCCATGCCCACCCCGGTGGGATCCCATTCGCTGTCCCGTCGCACCCGGATTCTGCTCATCGTCGCCGGTGTGCTCGTGGTGCTGCTGTTGGGCGGATCGAGGCTGATCGACTTCTACGTCACCTGGCTGTGGTTCGGTGAGGTCGGCTTCCGCGGTGTGTTCACCACGGTCCTGTTCACCAGGATCGTGCAGTTCCTGCTGGCGGGCCTGCTGGTCGGTGGCCTCGTCGCGGTGACGCTGTGGCTGGGTTATCGCTTCCGCCCGATGTTCGTCCCGGTGAGCGGCCCCGACGATCCGATCGCCCGCTACCGCACGGTGATCATCCAGCGGCTGCGGCTGTTCGCGATCGGTGTTCCGGCCGCGGTCGGGATCATCGCGGGGCTCGCTGCGCTGGGCGACTGGCAGACCGTGCAGATGTTTCTGCACGGCACGTCGTTCGGGATCACCGACCCCGAGTTCGGCAAGGACGTCAGCTTCTACGCCTTCACGCTGCCGTTCTATCGAATGCTGCTGAGCTGGTTCATGGTGGCGATCGCGATCAGCTTCGTGGTCGCGCTACTGACGAACTATCTGTTCGGCGGCATTCGGCTGGCCGGCCGATCCGCGCAGGTCTCCAACGCGGCCCGCGCCCAGCTCGCCGTCCTTGCCGGCGTGTTCGTGCTGCTCAAGGCCATCGCGTACTACCTCGACCGCTACGAGCTGCTGTTCTCCACCCGCGACCAGAACTTCGACGGGGCCACCTACACCGACCTCAACGCGGTGATGCCGGCCAAACTGATCCTGCTGTTCATCTCGCTGATCTGCGCCGCGGCCTTCTTCGCGGCGGTGTTCCGGCGCAACCTGCAGCTGCCGGCGATCGCGGTGGTGCTGTTGGTGCTCTCGAGCGTGCTGATCGGGGCGGCGTGGCCCGCGGTGCTGCAGCAGTTCATCGTGGCGCCCAACGCGAACGAGCGCGAGGCACCGTCCATCTCGCGCAACATCGAGGCGACCCGACAGGCCTTCGGGCTCACCGAGGACACGGTCACGGTGGAGCCCTACAGCGGGACGTCGACCGCCACCCCGGCCGCGGTCCGGGCCGACACCTTGACCATCCCCAACATCCGGCTGCTCGACCCCAACAAGCTGGCCAAGACCTTCACCCAGCTCCAGCAGCGACGTAACTTCTACGGCTTCCCGGACAAGCTGGACATCGACCGCTACGTGGTCAACGGGCAGAAGCAGGACTACGTCGTCGCCGTCCGCGAGCTCGACAGCGACGCCTTGGTCGGAAACCAGACGGACTGGATCAACCGCCACCTCGTCTACACCCACGGCAACGGTTTCGTGGCCGCGCCCGCGAACCAGGTGAACGCGGCGCTGGAGGACACCGGCGGCCAAGGCGGATTGCCCAGGTTCACCGTCAGCGACACGTCGACCCAGGGCTCGATCCCGGTCAGCGAGCCACGGATCTACTACGGCGAGAAGATCACCGACTACTCGATCGTCGGGGCCGAACCGGGCGACGCGCCTCGCGAGTACGACACCGACAGCCAGCAGTACACCTACGCCGGGACGGGGGGCGTGCCGCTCGGCAACCTGTTCAACCGACTGGTCTTCTCGTTGTACTACGGCGAGCGGAACATCTTGTTCAACAGCTCGATCAACGTCAACTCGAAGATCATGTATGTGCGTGACCCGCGAGATCGGGTCGAGGCCGTGGCGCCGTGGCTGACCGCGGACGGTGACCCGTACCCCGCCGTGATCGACGGCAAGATCATGTGGATCGTCGATGGGTACACGACGCTGAAGAACTACCCGTACGCCCAGCGGGTCCCGCTCGGCGAGACCACCAGGGACAGCATCCAGGGTGGGGTGCAGCGGCTCCCCGACACCGACATCAGCTACCTGCGCAATTCGGTGAAGGCCACGGTCGACGCCTACAACGGCACCGTCACGCTCTATGCGTTCGACGAGCACGACCCGGTGCTGCAGACCTGGATGAAGACCTTCCCCGGCGTGGTCAAGCCGGCCAAGGACATCAGCCCGGAGTTGCGAGAGCACTTCCGGTACCCGGAGGACCAGTTCAAGGTCCAGCGTGAGCTGCTGACCCGGTACCACGTCGACAACCCCGGCGAGTTCTTCTCCACGGTGTCGTTCTGGGACGTGCCCTCCGACCCGACGGTGCAGGGAAACACCGGAGCGGGACAGGCCGCGCAGCCGCCGTACTACATGCTGTCCGGCTTGCCCGGGGAGCAGGGCGCGAGCTTCCAGCTCACCAGCGCGTTGGTGAGCCTGCGCCGGCAGTTCATGGCCGCCTACATGACGGCGAGCTCCGAGCCGGACACCTACGGCAAGATCACGGTGCTGCAGCTGCCCGCCGAGACCCAGACCCTGGGCCCGCAGCAGGTGCAGGCGCAGTTCCTCGGTTCGCCCAACGTGTCGCAGGAGCTGAACCTGCTGCGGCAGAACCAGACCACGATCGACTACGGCAACCTGCTCACGTTGCCCGTGGCCGGGGGGCTGCTGTACGTCGAGCCGGTCTATATCGAACGCGCCGGGCAGGACGCGTCGTATCCGCAGTTGGCGCGGGTGCTGGTGTCCTACGGCGGGAAGGTCGGCTACAGCGCGAACCTGTCGACCGCGCTCGACCAGGTCTTCGGCGCCGGTGCCGGCGCCGGCGCGCAGCAGGCCGGTGGTACCCCGCCGCCGAACGCCGGGTCCGCGGCGCCGCCGGCCGCCCCGGGGACCGGTGCGCCCAGCCCGCAGCTGGCCGCCGCGGCCGCGGAGATCCAAACGGCCATCAACCAGCTCAAGGCCGCCCAGCAGTCCGGTGACTTCCCCGCTCAGGGCCAGGCGCTCGCCGCGCTCGACGCCGCCGTCAAGAAGTTCCAGGCGGCGGAGGCGGCGCAGCCTCCCAGCCCGGCCCCCACTGAAGCGCCGGCCCCGGCACCGGGTGGCTGACCCACCAGCATGATCACCGGTTGGGAGCCGCGAACCGCGAATCGCGCGGCTCCCGACTCCCAACCGGTGATCTTGGTGGGGGACCCCCCGAACGCGGCGGGGTGGAGCGGGGTGGTAGTGTTCAGGGCACAACAGCAACGCGGGGTGGAGCAGCTCGGTAGCTCGCTGGGCTCATAACCCAGAGGTCGTTGGTTCGAATCCGACCCCCGCTACGAATATGCGTCGGCCACACGCAGTGTTCTCGCCTCACCAGAGGAGAGAGAACATGAGGGACTTGGCGCAAACTCGGCGCGATGATTCATCGCGCCGAGTTTTTTCGTTCCCGGACAGGGCGGGACGTGCGGGGCTCGACCGCGCTCGTCGTGGCTCGCACACCTGAGGTGTATGCGCACGACATCGGCTTCGGCGAGCGCGACGGCGAAGCCGGCGCCCAGGCCAGAACTGGCGCCGGTCACCACGGCAACGCGGTCGTCCGGACGGTATCCTCCAGCACTCCGGTCATCAGGTGCCGCTCCAGGCCGGACGTCGCTTCTGCGCGAATGCGGCCGCGCCCTCGCGGGCGTCGGAGCTGGCTCGCACTGGAGCGAACTCGCGCTCGTTGGCCTCCCAGACGGCGGGGTCCCAATCGGACGACGCCGCGGTGCTGGTCATGATCCTCTTGCTCGCACGGAGCGCGAGGGGAGCATTCCTGGCGATGCGGCCCGCGAGTTCGAGCGCCGTCGGGACCACGTCGGGATCGGGAACGACACGGTTGACCAGCCCCCACCGCAATGCCGTCTCAGCCGGGATCGGGTCGCCGGTGTAGATCGCCTCGGCAGCCACCTTGGGCGGGATCTGGCGGTGCAGGCGGACCACGCCGCCTGCGGCCGCGACCAGGCCTCGCTTCACCTCGGGCAGGCCGAGGGCGGTGCTCTCACCCATGATGGCGAGGTCGCAGGCGAGGACGATCTCCGTCCCGCCACCAAGCGCGAAACCATTGACCGCAGCAACCACCGGCTTGTCCACGAGGTGTCGGACGAAACCGGCAAAGCCACGTTCGGGATGGTCGGTGTCGTGGATCGAACCACCCGAGGCGAGGACCTTCAGGTCGGCGCCGGCACAGAACGCGCGACCAGCGCCGGTGATGACTGCGACGCGTTGGGTGTCGTCTGCGGCAAATGCCTCCATCGCGTCGCCCAAGGCACGCGATAACTTGGCATTGACGGCGTTCATCGCCTCGGGGCGGTTGAGCGTGATCAGCGTGACCGCCTCTCGGCGTTCCACGAGGACCGGCAGATGCCGGTCGTTGTCAACAGACATCTCCTCGACTCCTTCGTGGTCCGTGCCTTGCGGGCCACCTCCACGACGGTATCAGTGACCGTACGACCGGTCAACGACGGGATCGGATGAACGACGCGGGCTGGGCCGCCGCGAGTCGCGTACCGCCGAGATGGGCAGCCTCCGGTCACCTCAGATCTGGTTTCGCAGAGAGCTCTTGTCGATCTTGCCGACGCTGGTCTTGGGGAGGTCGATCGCGAAGGTCCACTTCTCGGGGATCCACCACTTGGCCACCTTCCCTTCGAGGAAGCCGGCCAGTCCCGTACCGTCCAGGTCCGATCGGTCGGCGGCCACGACGAAGGCGTGGGGTCGCTCCTCCCACGTCGGGTCTGGTACGCCGACGACGGCGACCTCCAGCACGTCCGGATGCTCGGCGATGGCGTTCTCCAGTTCGACCGTGGAGATCCACTCACCACCTGACTTGATGCCGTCTTTGAGCCGGTCCTTCAGCTGCACCCAGCCGCCGGGGTGGATGACGCCCAGGTCGCCGGTGCGCAGCCACCCGTCGCGGAACTGTGATCCGGCGGTGTCCTCGATGCCGAGATAGGCGCCGGTGATGGAGTTCCCGGCGACCTCTACTTCGCCCTGCGAGACTCCGTCCCATGGCTGGACCTCTCCGTCCTCGGCCACGATCCGGGCCTGGACGCCGGGCACGAGGCGGCCGGTGCGGGTCGTCCAGGTGACGATCTCCTCAGCCGGCGTGCCGGCGGGAGGACGCGAGAAGGTCAGCAGCGGGGATGTCTCGGTCATGCCCCAGCCCTGGGTCAGCGTGAGCTGGTTGTTCTCCTGTACCTCGCGAGCGAGCGCGGGGGAGAGCGGTGACCCGCCGGAGACCGCCACTCGTAGACAGGTCAGGTCGACGCCTTCGGCCGCGGAGTGCCGGCTGAGTGCGCTCCAGATGGTGGGGACCGCGGCGAGCATTGTCGGCCGCAACTGGTCGATCATGCTTGCGATGTGGGGGGCCTGGAGGTAGCGACCGCTCATCACCAGGTCGGTGCCGGCGATCCATGCCGCGTGCACCCAGCCCCAGGCGTTGGCGTGGAACATCGGCACGGCCGGCAGGGCTCGGTCCACGTCGGAGAACCCGTACGCGCTTCCGGTGGAGATCATCAAGGTGTGCAGGTAGGTCGACCGGTGGCTGTAGGCGACGCCCTTCGGGTCGCCTGTCGTTCCGGTGGTGTAGCAGAGCACCGCAGCCTGTTCCTCGGTGAGGGCAGGCCACTGAGCCGTGGGCTCCGCCGCGTTGACCAGGTCGTCATACACGTGGAAGCGCACGCCGTCCGGAAGCTCGGCGGGCAGTGCGCCGATGACGATGATGTCGCACACGGTGGGCACCTCCGCGACGAACGTGAGCAACATCGGCAGCAGGTCCTCGTCGACGAGGATGACTCGGTCCCGGGCGTGCCTGGCGATGTAGGACAGTTGCGAGGGGTGCAGGCGCAGGTTGAGCGTATGGAGGACCGCGCCGGAGCTGGGCACCGCGAAGTAGGCCGCGACGTGGTGGGAGGTGTTCCAGCACAGCGTGGCGACGACGTCGTCGGCGCCGACGCCGAGATCCGCCAGCGCCGTGGCGAGCCGCCGCGCTTCGTCGGCGACGTCGGCGAACGTGCGGTGCTCGAGTCGGCCGTCGAGGTAGTCGGTGATCCGGGCGTCTGCATGAACGCGCTCCCCGTGCTCGAACAGATCGGCGATCGTCAGCGGGAGGGTCTGCATCGTCGCGCGCATGGGTCCTGCTCCTTCGGGTGCCGGCACACGTCCATGGGGTCTTGGCTGGGTGAGAACTCCACGATACCCTTGTGACCGTATGTACGGTCAAGGAGGAGCGATGGCGACGATCGCGGGTCTCGGTCTGACGGAGGTCGGCAAGGTCTACGGCAAGACGTCGTTCGACTTCGCCTCCGAGGCGGTACGGCTCGCGGCGGCCGATGCGGGGCTGACGATGGATGACATCGATGGTCTCCTCATCAACCCTGGCATGTCGTTGCCGGCGCTGGATCTGACGCTGGCGCGGCGGCTCGGAATGCGCGACCTGCGGATGCTGACACAGTTGACGGCGTACGGCGCATCGGCTGGAGTCATGGTCGCCCTCGCCGCCCAGGCGGTCGACTCCGGAGCTGCTTGCGCCGTGGCCTGCGTCTTCGCCGACACCCCGCGATCGCCGAGCAGTTCCGGTGCCGACGCATATCGCGCTACGTCATTGCAGGCCCGCGGTGTTCGGAGCGCAGAGACGGCTGCGGGCCTGCTGAGCACCACGCACCGCTACGCCTTGGCGGCGGATCGCTACATGTCGACCTACGGGGTGACGCACGACGAGCTCGGCGCGGTCGCCGTGTCGCAGCGCCGGTGGGCACAGATGAACCCGATCGCGGCGATGCGCTCGCCCCTCACTCTCGACGACTATCACGCGTCCCGTTGGGTGGTCGAGCCGCTGCACCTTCTCGATTGCTGCCTGGTCTCCAATGGTGGCGCGGCCGTCATCGTGACCACGGTGGAGCGGGCTCGCGATCTGCGTCAGCCCCTTGTCCACATCCGCGGCTGGGGGCAGGCGCATCCCGCTCCGGCGCTGCGCACCGACAGCTCCTTCGGGCTCACCACCGGGGCCAAGGCGTCGGGGCGCGCAGCACTCGCCATGGCTGGCCTCGATCCCGCGGACATACAGCTTCGCGAGATCTACGACTGCTACACCTACACCCTGCTCGTCACCCTCGAGGACTACGGATTCTGCGGTCCGGGAGAGGCCGGCGAGCTGGCCGCGTCAGGCGCCTTGGCGCCCGGCGGCGACCTGCCGACCAACACCGGCGGTGGGCAGTTGTCCGCCTTCTACATGTGGGGCATGACGCCGCTGCACGAAGCGGTCACCCAGGTCCGCGGGCAGGCCGGAGACCGTCAGGTCGCCGACCACGACACCGTGATCGTCAGCGGCAACGGTGGCATCCTCGAACACCATTCCACCCTCGTCCTGACTTCGGAGGCGGCAGCATGAGGGCGCCTGCGCGACGTGACGACGCAACCGAGGCGTGGTACGACGCTCTCGCGATGGACCGTCTGCTGCTGCGACGCTGCCCGGCGGGCCACTACAGCCGGCCCGACGTACTCGCTTGCGACATATGCCGCGATGCCGACCTGTCCTGGCAGCCGGCCAGCGGTCGCGGCAAGGTCATCAGCCTCGCAGTCGATCACGACGCGGACACGACGGTGGTCGTCGCTGAGCTCGATGAGGGGCCGTGGCTCGTGACTCGTCTCGACGGTCCCGCGGTCGCGCGCGGTGACGCGGTCGTCGTCAGCTTCGCCCACCCCGAGGAAGGCGAGGCCTACCCGATCGTGACGGCAGCGCCTTCCTGACGACGCAACGACGGCGGGGCGGGACCGATGGTTCGATCCCGCCCCGCCGTCGTTCTGATCAACCCAGGCGAGCGACCGCCGCTTCCGCGGCTTGAGCGGCCGCAGCGGCGACTCTCTCGACACGCCCGGGGGAAAGTGGAGCGATCAGCGAGCTCGCAACAACGACCGGCAGGTCGCTCTGCGCGACGGTGCGCTGATGGGAGAACGTGTCGAATCCGGCCTTCCCGTGGTAGGCCCCGGATCCACTCATCCCCACGCCGCCGAACGGCGCCTCGTGGTTGAGGTATGCGAGCGCGGTGTCGTTGCGCGAGACACCCCCGGACGTCGTCCGCACCAGGAAGCGCTGGAAGTCGGCAGTGTCGCCGCCGTACCAGTACGACGACAGTGGGTGCTCGCCGGCCGCGGCGTAGTCGATCGCCTCGTCGACGTCGGTGTAGGTGTGAACCACCAGCACCGGCCCGAAGACCTCCTCGGTGTTGATCTCCGCGTCGTCCGGGGTGTCGAGCAGCAGGGTGGGCGGGATGCGTCGCGTCGCGGCGTCCGGCACTCGGTCCCGCTCGTCGTCGGGGACGATCACCACCTCCCTCGCCCCGTTGTTCTTCGCGTCGTCGATCAGGCCGACGACGCGGGCATAGTTCGCGTCGTTGACGCACGCCACCACGTCCGGGTTCTCGATGAAGGTCGGGAAGTGCGACAGGACCGCCTCCTGGTAGGCCTCGACGAAGGCGTCCCTGCTCGCCTCGGGCACGAACGCATAGTCCGGGCACAGGCAGACCTGCCCGTTGTTGATGAGCCGTCCGGCAGCGATGCGCTTCGCCGCGTCGGCGATGTCGGCGTCCGGTGCGACGATCGCCGGGTTCTTCCCGCCCAGCTCGAGCGTGATGGGGACCAGGTTGCGCCCGGCGGCGGCCGCGACAATCCGGCCGACCTTGGGCGAGCCCGTGAAGAAGATGTGGTCGAAGCGAAGGTTCGAGAATGCAGTCGCCGTCTCGATGCCGCCGTTGACGACCGTGACCTCCTCCGGACTCATCCGCGAGGCGACGGCGCGGGCGAACACCTCGCCCGCTCGAGGCGCCACGTCGGAGAACTTGATCATCACCCGGTTGCCGGCGGCCAGCGCTTCGGCCGCCGGAACGAAGACCAACAGGACGGGGAAGTTCCAGGGGCCGATGATTCCCACTACGCCCTTCGGGCGGTGCTGCAGGAACGCCGGGACACCGCCACCCAGGGCAGGGGGCAGCTCCGTGGGCTGCATCCAGTTCTCGAACCGCTCCCGGGTCGCCTCGATGGCTGGCAGCCCGGACAGCACGTCCAGCTCCAGCGACGTCGTGGGCGGCCGGCTGCCGAAGTCCGTATGGAGCGCCTCGGCAAGTTCCTGGCCGTGCTCCAGTACCGCGGCGACGAATCGGTCGAGACGGTCGCGTCGGGTCTCGGCGTCCGGGATGGGATCGGCGGCTTGAGCGGATCGCTGCGCATCGAGGAGCTGCTGAAGATCCTCGGGAGCGACCTCCGTCGCGTTCGTGGACATGCGGTCTCCTTCGACGAGTCGGATTGGCGTGGATCAATTCCCGGTGGAGTTTCTCGGTCGCTGCCGGACCGATCGGTCACCCTCAGCGGCGAGCCCCGTCACCGACGCGAGCTCGGTGACCCGCGACGACCGCCAGCCGCTCGTCACAGCGGTGCGCACCGAGGAGGCCGCCGGGGCGCCCTGCGGCTGGTGGGTCTGCGAGCGGCGGATCGGCCGCGCCGAGGTCTGGTCGCATGCCGGCCTCTTCTCAACGCGAGTGCGGAATCAGCACGGGCTTGATCGTGCGGCCGCTGGCCATGTCTGCCTCGGCCTGGTTGATGTCATTCATCGGGTAGGTCTGGATCAGGCGCTCGAAGGGCAGATGGCCACCGCGCCAGAGTGTGATCAACCGCGGGATGTGGATACGCGGTACCGAGTCTCCCTCAAGGATGCCGGTGATGGTCTTTCCGGTCGCGAGCGCGTCGCGCTGAAGCACGATGTCGCTGGAGGCCATCGACACCATCCCCAGGATGCCGCGGGTGCGCAGGCCGGTCACCGCCGATGCGATCACAGGCGCAACCCCGGTCGTGTCCAGAGCCGTTCGGGTGCCACCCGCGCTCCGCGCGACGACCTCCTGCCCCAGCTCTTGGCTCAGGCATTGGGTGTCGATCACCTCGGTGGCCCCGAGTTCGAGCGCCAGTTCGAGCCGCTCCTTGTGGCGATCGATCGCGATCACCTGAGTTGCGCCCGTTGCGGCGGCAGCCATGACCGCGGACAGGCCGACCGCCCCTGCGCCATACACCGCAATCGAGTCCCCGGCGCTGACCGCCAGCGTGTTGAACACCGCACCCGCGCCGGTCAGGACGCTACAGGCGAGCGGGCCGAGGAGTTCGAGCGGGAGATCTGAGGGGACAGGGACCACGGCGTCCTCCCTCGTCAGCGCGTGTGTGGCGAACGAGGACTGGCCGAACCAGCGGGCGCCGATCGACCTGCCGGCGACGTCGGTGACGGGGGAGGATGAGCGCGACCGGCCCACCATGTTGCGTCCCCAGAAGGAGCGGCAGTAGGCCGGATGTCCGTCCAGGCAGTTGGCGCACCGGCCACAGTGGTCGAACGACATCACGACGGGCGTGCCGACCGTGATCGTGGTGCACGGCCCGGCCGCGACCACCACGCCACTGCCTTCATGGCCAAGGATCAGCGGCGGCTCAGCCATGAACGCCTCGGCTCGGGGCATGACGTCGGTGTGACAGAACCCAACCCCTGCCACCTCGACCAGGAGCTCGCCCATTCCGGGCTCGGCGAGCTCGAGGTCCTCCATCTTGAACGGTCCTCCGTGTTCGCGGAGTACCGCGGCGCGCATGTGCATGTGATGCCTCCTGCTGGTGACCGGACGCACGGTCAGTCTATCGGGTCGTGTGTCGACCTTCTGCATGTCGGTTGTCTCTGGGCCGAGAAAGACCGAGGCCCCCGAGCCGCACAGGAATGGATCGGGGGCCTCGGCGCGAGTCGTGCTCAGGAGCTGACTGCTTCCTCTGCCTCGGAAACAGCGCGAATCGCTTCGCGCACGATGCGCGCGGGGTGGCCCTCTGGGTCACTCAGCTCAGCGAGGTTCTCGCGGTTCGTCAGGAGGCTGCCGAGGACCAGGTCCACCAGCGCCTGCCCGACTGCCTCGATCGGCACGCTCCCCTCGGGGCGGAACCAGGTCCAGGCCCATTGTGCCGATCCGAACATGAGGAACGAGTCGATCCGGGAGTCGACCTTCCGGAACTCGCCCGACTCGATGCCCGCCTCCACGATCTGCTGGACGAGCGTGAAGTAGCGCGCGCGCAGGCGAGCCCCCTCGGCCATCGACTCCTCATGGGCGAGGCGTACCACCTCTCTCTGGAACGCGACGGTCGCCGCACGATCCTCGACGTGGTAGATCATGAAGGCGTGCAGGGCCGCCGCGAGGCGCTCGGAAGGGGTGTCCAGCTCGACGATCATGTACTCCAACTCGGCCAGGCGTTTGGTCATGTACGCCTCATGAAGGGCGGCCAAGATCCGGTCCTTGGTCCCGAAGTGGTGAACGATCGTGCCTTTCGACACGCCGAGCTCCTTGGCCACGAGGCTGAAGTTGACTCCGTCGTATCCGAGTTCGGCGATGTAGCGGGTGAACGTGTCGAGGATGTCGTTGTAACGACCGACTCCACCTGCCACGGAAAGACTCCTTCAGCTTGCTGGGTGGGCGTGCGTCGCATGATCGACGCACTGCGGGAACCCCATTGTATGTCGCTGACGGTACGTACAGTCAGCCGAGCGTCGAGCGGAGTTCTCGCTTGAGCACCTTCCCGGTGGGGTTGCGGGGAAGCGCGTCGACGAAGGTCACGCCGGTCGGGCACTTGTAGTGCGCCAAGCGCTCGCGGGTGTACTTGATCAGCGCCTCCGCGTCGGCGTGGTCCGGGTGGGACGGCACGACGACCGCGTGCACCGTCTCGCCCCACTTCTCGTGGGGAAGGCCGATCACGGCGACCTCGGCGACGTCGGGGTGCTCGACGAGGACCCGCTCCACCTCGGCTGGATAAACGTTCTCGCCCCCGGTGATGACCATGTCCTTGACCCGGTCCTCGAGGTAGAGATAGCCCTCGTCGTCGACGCGGCCGGCGTCGCCGGTGCGCAGCCATCCGTCGACGAAGGCCTCGGCGGTGGCGTCCGGCTTGTTCCAGTAGCCGGCCATGGCCTGCTCGGACTTCACCCAGAACTCGCCGACGGTGCCCACGGGGACGTCCACGCCCGTGTTCGGGTCGACAACCCGAACGATCGTGTCGCTCAGGGGGCGACCAGCCGAGGCGTGCAGGTGTTGCCGGTCCGGATTGCGGTGGTCGTCCGGACCGAGGACGCAGAAGACCCCCGACATCTCGGTCATGCCGTAGACGGAGTACATCGGCGTCTCGATCGTCGCGAGTGTGCGGGCCATGAGCGGGGCGGGCATGGGCGAGCCGCCGTAGCCGATCACCTTGAGGCCAGCCGTCGCCTCGACGACGCCTTCCTGGTCGAGCAGCATCTGGATGACCGCGGGAACGAAGAAGGCGTGGGTGACGCCCTGCTCGGCGATCGTCTTCAGGATCTCGGCGGGCACGACCTCGCGAACGACGATCGTGTGCCCGCCGGCGGCCATGCCGCCGAGCGCCCAGCTGGTGCCGCCGACGTGGAACAGGGGCATCGCGACCAGGTTCACCGTGTCGGCGTCGAAGCCGTACGCCGACAGCAGGCCCTTGTTGTGGGCCGCCATGCTGCGCTGGGTGAGCATGGCCCCCTTGGGGAAGCCGGTGGTCCCGGAGGTGTAGAGCTGCAGGAAGCAGTCGTCGGGGGAGGCCTCGTGGCGGTCCTTCAGGGGCGTCGCGTTGGCGATGAACGCTTCGTACTCGTCGGCGTCGCCGCCCAGGACGACGACGCGCTTCACTGCCGGGAGGTCGGCGCGCAGGTTGTTGACGGTGTCGGCGAATCCGGCGCCCACGATCAGCAGGGTCGCGCCGCTGTCGTTGATCACGTAGGCGAGTTCGGCGGGGGCGAGACGGAAGTTGGTCACCGCGTGGGCGGCGCCGAGGAGCGACGCTGCGAAGGTCGTCTCCAGGCAGGCAGGGTGGTTCTTGTCGAGGAAGCCGATGCGGTCCTCAGGGCCGATGCCCTCGGCGCGCAAGGCGCCAGCCAGTCGGAGGATGCGGTCCCTCAACTGGCTCCATGTCCAGCCGCGGTCGCCGTACGTGAGGGCGACTCGATCGGGCTCCAGGGTGAACCCGCGCTCGACGATCTCGAAGATTCCGTTGGTGGTGACGGTCATGGTCACTCCTGACTGTATGTACGGTCAGCCGGGTGGTGAAAATCATAAGGGTCTGCGGCTGAACGCACAAGGGTTGACTGACCGGTCGTACGGTCACTAGAGTTGACTCATGGTCGAGGACCCCTACCCGGACGCCTCCATGAGCGGGAATCCGTCGGCGCAGATCGTCCCGGATTGCCGTGTCGCCCTGCTGCTCACCATGCTCGAGGAGGGGTTCTGGCCATCGATGGCGCAGCGAACGCCGCGGCAGGCGCGCCACGATTTCCGGATTCTCGCCGCAGCGACCGGGACATGGCGGCCGGTTCGCCGGGTGGGCGATGCGCTCATCGACGGTCCGCAGGGTGCGATCCCGGCCCGCATCTACCGGCCGACATCCGGCACAGTCGGCCAGTCGCTTGTCGTCTACTTCCATGGTGGCGGCTTCGTCATCGGTGATCTCTTCACCGCGGACGGCACCTGTCGTCGGATTGCCACCCAGACCGGCGCGACCGTGGTCTCGGTCCACTACCGTCGTGCGCCCGAGTACCCGTTGCCCGCAGCGCACATCGATGCGTACGCCGCCGCTCGTTGGGCTGTGGAGCACGCCGCGGCACTCGGCGCCGATCCCGCCCGGTTGGTCCTGGCCGGGGACTCGGCCGGCGGCGGGCTGGCCGCCCATGTCGCGCAGCGGCTCCGCGACGAAGGACCGATCGGCGCCGCACTCCAGGTGCTGATCAACCCAGGTCTCGACTTCACCTTCGAGCACACCGACGACAACCCGGCCCTCGCCCGGCTCCTGGACTGGGACACGATCCACTGGTTCGCCGAGCATGCCCTGCCCGAAGGCCTCGACCGAACCGACCCCGTGATCTCTCCGGCGCGAACGGCGGACCTGAAGGGCCTGCCACCCGCGGTCATCATCACGGCCGGGATCGATCCCTTCCGAGCGGATGCCGAGCACTACGCGGGTGATCTTGAGCGGGCGGGTGTGCCGGTCGAGCTGCACCGGTTCGACCGGCAGACCCACGGTTTCACCGACATGGACCTGATCCTTCCGGCCGCCCGAAGGTCGATGGCGCGCATCGTCGCGGCGGTCGAGGGACTGACGCCGGTCCAGGTTCCCGACCACCTGCCGGTCGAGTCCGGCATCGCCTGGATCGCCCCGCACAGGGGCAGCCTGCGGCGGATGCGCGAGAACGCCCAGCGCCTGCCTTTCGTCAACGGGACCGATGCTCTGTGGAAGCTGGTGCAGTTCCACCTGCTCCCGAGCAGAGCCTGTGCGGCCGAGGCCACCAGCGGAGCTAGCGAAGGAGTCAAGTCATGAGCCAGTTGCAGCAGGACATTCTGACCCCCGCGCTATACGCGGACGGCATTCCCCACGACCTGCTGCGCAATCTGCGCCAGCAGCACGGGGTGCTGTGGGTCGACGAACCGGCCAACGGTGCCTTCGAGGGCGGGAAGGGCTACTGGCTCTTCCTGCGCCACGCCGACGTCAGCTACATCTCCCGCCATCCCGAGGACTTCTCCTCGTGGCTGGGCACCAGCTTCCTGCGCGACCAGCGTCCCAGCGACGTGGCCGTCCTTCGTCGAATGATGCTCAACATGGACCCGCCGGAGCACGGATCGGTCCGCAAGATCGTCAACCGCGCATTCACGCCGCAGGCGATCCGCAAACAGCTCTTCGACTCCATCACCCGTCATGCCCGCCAGGTCGTCGACAATGTCTGCGAGATCGGATCGACCGACTTCCTCGGCAACATCGCAGCCGAGATGCCGCTCCTCGTCCTGGCCGATGTCCTCGGCATACCGCCCGAGGATCGGAAGCTGCTGTACAGCTGGACCAACCGTCTCGTCGGCATCGACGACCCGGAGTACGGCGCCGACCCGGCCGACTTCGTCTCGGCGTTCACCGAGATGTTCGCCTACGCCCGGGCTGCGACCCAGCAGCGCAGGGAGAACCCGACCGATGACCTGTGGAGCACCATCGTCAACGCGGAGGTGGACGGCGACCGGCTCTCCGACGGCGAGATCGACCGGTTCTTCCAGCTGCTGTGCATCGCGGGGAACGACACCACCCGCAACCTGCTGGCCAACACGATGCTGACCCTCTCCCAGCACCCCGACCAGTTCGAGATGCTGCGTCACGACCTGAGTCTCCTCCCCGGAGCGATCGAGGAGGTGTTGCGGTTCTCCCCGTCGGTGATCCAGTTCCGGCGCACCGCCACCCGCGACCTGGAGTACGGGGGTGTGACCATCTCCGAGGGCGACAAGGTCATCATCAACTACGCCTCTGCCAACCGCGACGAGTTGGTGTTCGACGACCCCGATCGCTTCGACATCACCCGCCACCCGAACCCGCACATCTCCTTCGGCGATGGCACGCACTTCTGTCTGGGCGCCAATCTCGCCCGGCTGGAGGTCAAGACGTTGCTCACGGAGCTGTTCACCAGGCTTCCCGACATCGAACTCGACGGAGAGCCCAGCCACCTGCAGTCGAGCTTCATGAACGGCATCAAGCATCTGCCCGTCCGGTTCACGCCGGCCGAGAAGCTGGGGCCGGTCGCGCCTGTCGGTGAGGCGGCCTCGGCGCAGGCAGCAAAGCAGTCGTCCGCCGACGAGGTTGTCCCCAGCCATGGCACCCCGATGCTGGTCCTCTACGGGTCCAACTTCGGCACCGCTGAGGATGTCGCCAACGACGTCGCGGAGACGGCCCAGCGCCGCGGGTTCGACGCCCGAACCGCCCCGCTCGACGAAGCGGTCGATGCGCTGCCGACCGACGGAATCGTGGTGATCGCGACCGCGACGTACAACGGCACTCCCCCCGACAACGCGGTGAAGTTCTCGGAGTGGATCACCGGCGACGGCGCTGACCTCGCCGGCGTCCGTTACGCCGTGTTCGGCTGCGGCAACCGAGAGTGGGCTCCGACCTTCCAGGACTTCCCGCGGCTGGTCGACCAACGGCTTGAGCAGCTGGGCGCCACGAGGGTGCACCTCCGCGGCGAGGGCGATGCGGCCGACGACTTCGACGGAGCGCTCCACGACTGGGATGAGGGTCTCTGGCCGGCGTTGGCGGAGACTCTCGGGCTCGATGTCGCTCCGGAGCCGACCACGTCCGCTCCGCGCCTGCGCGTCGAGTTCCTGGCTGCGGACCGGCCGAGCCCGTTCGTCGAGTCCTTCGACGCGCGTCCCATGCGAGTCGTGTCGAGCCGGGTCCTGACCAGTCACGACGGACCGGTCGAGACACGGCCTGTGCGTCACATCGAGCTTGAGCTGCCCTGGGGGACGACGTACGGCGCCGGTGACCACCTGGGTGTGATCCCACACAACAGCACCGAGCTCGTCGAGCGGGTCACCCGGCGCTTCGGAATCGACCCCGAGGCGTGGATCCGGATCGATCTCGACGGGCAGGCGTCGTCGTTCCTCCCGCTGGGGGAGCGCGTGACGGTGCGGCAGGTTCTCACCGACTACGTCGAGTTGCAGGGCGTGGCCGGTCGACGAGACATCGAGCGGATGATCGAGCACACGGAGTATCCGTGGAGCCGCAAGGATCTGTCGGAGCTGCTCGACAAGGACCGGTACCGCCAACGGGTGCTCGACCGCCGACTCTCCGTGCTCGATCTACTGGAACAGCACCCGACGATCCGGCTCGGGTTCGCCGACTTCCTCGAGCTGCTGAGCCCACTGGCACCGCGCTACTACTCGATCTCGTCCTCACCGAAGGTGCAGCCGGATGTCTGCACCATCACCGTCGGCGCACTTGTCGATGCTGCTCGGTCGGGCAACGGAACATTCCGGGGTACCTGCTCGAACTACCTGTTCGAGCACGATGTCGACCGGACCGTGCACGCATTCGTCCGGGACACCTCGTCCACCTTCCGACTCCCGAAGGACCCGACGATCCCCGTCCTGATGGTCGCCTCCGGCACGGGCATCGCTCCGTTCCGCGGGTTCCTGCAGGAGCGCGCGGCCCTGCGTGCCGCCGGAGCCGCGCTCGGCCCCGGCCTCTTGGTGTTCGGATGCCGGCACCCCCAGGCCGACGAGCTGTACGCCGACGAGTTGCCCGCGCTCGTCGAACAGGGGCAGGTCGAGTTCGCCTGCGCCTACTCGCGAGTCCCCGGCCTGCCGCGGATCTACGTTCAGGACCGCATCCGACAGCTGGGGGGCCAGGTTCTCGATCTCATCGACCAGGGTGCGGTGATCTACATCTGCGGCGCCACAGCCATGGCCGAGGGCGTCAAGCAGGCACTCATCGAGATCCAGGCGGCCCAGTCCGGACAGAACACCGAGTCCGCCGAACTCTGGCTGGAGCAGCTCAGCCGGGACAAGCGCTGGCTCGTCGACGTGTGGGCCAACGGGTGAGGAGGTCACGCGACATGCAACTGCCTGAGTGGATCAGCATCGACCTGACCAAGGCGTACTACGCGGCGGAACGCAAGGTCTCGCCGCGCCTGGAGGAACTGATGCGGACGGACGCGGCGATGGACGCGATCGCTGTCTCGCTCGCTGTACGGCGCATCGCCGGAGGGATGGTCAGATCCGCCCTCAACGGAGCGGTCGAAGCCGTGGGGCTGCCCTCGAGCCGACAGGTGGCGCGCCTCCAACGGGCGCTCGATGAGATCAAGAAGGACCAGTCGTGAGCGCGCCCACCGAGGAGCGCGCCGCGTCAGGAAACCCGCTGAGTGCACTGGTCGAAGGGGCTCGGGGCATCGCTGGCCGTCAGACACGGCGCGTGGTCAACACCTTGCGGCTCGCCGGTGGCCTCGACCGGCCGCAGACGGGCTGCTCCCCCCACACCGTGATATGGCACAAGGGGCGTGCGACCCTGCGGCACTACATCGGTGGTTCGGGCGGCCGTCCGGTGATGCTCGTACCCAGCCTCATCAACCGCAGTCACATCTGGGACATGCGTCCCAACGACAGCTTCGTCCAAGGGCTTCTCGCGCTCGGCTACGAGGTCTACCTCGTTGACTGGGGCGTTGCCGACGAGCGGGACGCCAAGAACACCCTGTCAACCTACGTCGACGACTACCTCCCGGCGACCTTTGCGGCCGTTGAGGAGGACGCGGGCCAGCCTCCCGTGGTGGTGGGGCACTGTTTCGGTGGCGTCGTGACCACCTTGTGGGCGGCGTCGTACCCCGACCAGGCGGCGGCTGTGGTCTGCCTCGGTGTTCCCACCAACTGGCTTGAGATGGGACCACTGGCCCAGATGACCCGCCAAGGTCGGTTGAACCCTGAGGACCTGCTGGACCGGACGGGGAATCTTCCCCCGATCACGCTGCTGCGGGCGTTCCAGATGCTCAAGCCGCTGGGCGATCTCACCGGCTATGTCACGTTGTGGAGCCGCCTCGACAACCGAGAGGCAGCGCAGGCGATCTGGGCGCTCACGGACTGGGCGCACGACCATGTTCCGTTCCCGGGGGCGACCTTCGTCGAGATGATTCGCCGGATCAGTCGCGAGAACGGCTTGGCCACCGGACGTGTGGTGCTCGCGGACCGCGAGCGCAAACTGGCCGACATCACGGTCCCGTTCCTCAACCTGTATGGGACCCACGACCACGTCACGCCGCCGCCGTCGGTCACGCCGCTGGGAGCACTCGTCGGGTCCCATGACGCCGAGACGATCGCAATCAAGGCCGGTCACATCGGGCTCTTGGTCGGCAGTTCGGCGCGCCGCCGGACCCTGCCGATCCTCCACGAGTGGCTGGCTGCCCGGAGCCTGGGTCCGAGGCCTGAATCCTGAACCGCCCCGGCGTGTCCGGTGGCCGGATTGCGTGACTCAGCCGGTTGGCGTGAGCTCGTCTGGGTGCCCGTCCGAGACCGGACAGGTCGGCGCAACTCCGCGCCCAGCCGTCCCGGGCCGATTCGAGCCTGGCCGAGGAGTCCTGTATAGTCGGTCAGGCGAACGGCAAGCCAGAGCGAGGAAGCTCGACCTGGCCTGCGTGTTCGTAGCAAGACGGATCAATCGACGCGGGGTGGAGCAGCTCGGTAGCTCGCTGGGCTCATAACCCAGAGGTCGCAGGTTCGAATCCTGCCCCCGCTACTCGTTAGGGCCGTGGATCCAGTGGATCCACGGCCCTGTTTGGTTTGGTGATTTGATCGTGTGGGCAGAAATTGTCCAAATACTCGGCTTGACCGCGTGGCGTCGTGACCCTGCGCGCAATCTGTGCCCGGCGCTGCTTGACGTTGCTCGATGCGACGTTCCGCTCGGCACACCTGCTGGTCATGGAGACCAACGCAACCTTGAGCGGCCTGGAGCCGCTGATCGGAATCGAGGAGCTCGCCGAGTATCTCGGCGTGCCCCATCAAGACGCTCTACAAGTGGCGTCAGGAGGGCACCGGCCCCCGCTCTGTGCGGGTCGGCCGCCACGTCCGGTACTGAATCGCCCTGGCTCGCGGAGAGGCTCCTGATCTAGCAAGGAGACTGGAGCTGTGGGAGCACCTCGGAAGTTCGATGAGGAGACCCGTGCCCGCGCGGTCC